>WQZT01000018.1 GCA_009780595.1 Treponema sp.
CAGAGCAGCAAGCCGCAACTGCCGAACAGACCGCGCCGCCTGACACGCAAACAGAGCAGCAAGCCGTAGTTATAACCACCGCGCCCGTCCGCTTTGCGCCGCAGGAAGGTGCCACAGTGCCTGAACTGCGGAACGTTATGCCCAATAGCTGGCGGCTTTTGACAAGGCTGACCGGCGAAGAACAGCAGGCTTTTTGGGAAGAAAACCCCGCTGTTCTTTCGGAGATAACAGAGGAAAGGATGCAGAATGAAGTACTTCTTGGCTGGCACCGATGGTTTGAAAATAACGACTGGAACGAAGACATGAGGTTGGAGCATTACAGTATTTTTAGGCAGGAGGTTGGCGGCGACACTTTCTACCGCATACTTGTTACCGATACCGCCAGCCCGGACTTTTTGTCCCGCCGCATACGCTTTGTCCAGTATTTGGTTTACCAAAATGCTATAATATTAGGGGGTTTTTACAACATGCTGCTGGCACCTGAGTCTGGAGTTCAAGGGTATTTTAGTAGCATAGACATTATCCCAGGAAAGGAAGGGGCAAGGGGTGTTTTACATACAGGGATCATGGGCAAGAGAGACGATAAGGATTACAACGAATGGCATAGTGAACAGTATCGGAATGGGCAGTTGTTCGCTTGGCATCAGGAAAATGCATCGTTCTATCTGATGGAAGACATTCTTAGCGGCAATTGGAGGCGGAGAATGGACATAGAAGCTTCTGATGCTTTGGTAGACCCTGACGTTCCTTTGCGCTACAGCGTGCAGAACGCCTTCGACGGCAACCCCGAAACCGCTTTTGTGCCAAACGTGTCAAATGTTGAAGGTTATCGATGGACAGGTATTACCGTTCCAAATCGTTTCTTGTCTATAAAGAAAAATGCCATCATTAATGGTTCTGCGGAAAATGCTGTTTCGTACATAAACAATAATCGAGTAAGAAAGTTATCGGTACATTACTTCGGTAGCATATTTCATGAAATAGAATTGTCCGATGACACCCTTGCATGGCAGATATTCGAAAGTAATAACGGTGGATTTTCTGCAATCGAATTTTATCCAGGGAGTATGTGTAACAACACACCCATATCTGGGTTTAATGTGTATACAGAAACTTATGGCTGGCTGTTTGGAGAGATAGATGAGCAATAAAGATCACATAAGGAATTTACCTGTTCCGTTTTTTTCGCAAAGGGAAGTTAGATATAGGTGGCAACGGCTGGCACATGGCAATCATAGTGAAGCAGGACAAGCTGGTGAACGAATTAAGGTAGATCATGCAAAACCAGCCGAGGGAATTAAGGATCGCTTTTACAGAGAAGGGGAGAAAATAGGCTACGAAGTATCCCTTGCCCATCACGTCTGCAATATTGTAAGCCTGTGTATGGTTCTGCGCTACTACGGCATTACCGACGATACGCCCGATCAAATGCTTGAAAAGTTTTTCACCACACGGAACTTTCGGGCATCTACCGAAGCAAATGCCAACGGAACAGGAAAGCACTTTAACAGCGATTTCAGGCAAGAGGAAAATGCCATTTCTCCTCGCTTCAGCGGTCCAAACAGGCTGATGGAGTGGACAAATTTTTTGCGGCAGTTTGCTGTAATAAACTACAAAATCCCCGATAGTTATTTTGCAACTCCACCAGAGACTAATGATATTGACTGGGCAAAGGGGCAAATAGCGAAGGGCAACCCGGTTATGATTTCCTATGGCGCAACCAGAGGTACAGCAGCATCTAGCGGTCATGTTGCCGTTATCCGCGGTTTCACAGATGGCAGTGTAATTATCAACGACCCGTGGGGGGATGCGGGAACGCCTGACGGCTTGCTTATTCCCAAATCAAATGATGATGACGTATCAAGGTTTTATTCCTTGCGCAGAAACGAAGGGCGCAATTTTTCCAGCCTAGGTAACGGCGACAACTCCATATTGCATTTGGATGAGTTTAAAAGGCTCATAAAAGATGACAAAAAAACATTCAACGCCGCGTTGTCGATACATTACCCGCATACATGGGCGTTCCCGTTCAGGCAGGGCGCGGGGGTACATGAAAGCGTATTTCGTTTCAGTGATCCGCAGAACAATTCAGATGAGTACCGCCATTCGCAGGCGGCAGAGATGCTCAAGTCTGAATCCATAAACCATGCGGGCTACCCAATATCCGCGAACCGTTTTTGGCACGATGGCATCCACATACAGGGTAATGAGCCGGTATACGCAATCGGTTCTGGGCGGCTGGTGGCTGCCCGGATCCAGAGCAGCGCGCCGTCATCGCCGAGCGATGGCGACAGGAGCTTCGCGCTGGTCTCCCATAAGGTAAAAACCGGCGGGAAAGAGCGGGGTTTTTACAGCCACTATATGCACCTTGCGCATGAAAACATTGCCAGCCGCATACAAAGCCATTTGTTCGGCGGGACTGGCAAGCAGGGGGCAAGCTGGCTCGACCAGCTAATCGAGCGCATTATGCCTATGCGCGCGCTTGTTGTGATCCGGCACCCAACGGCGCACGGCATAGAAGACCCAAAGAACGAGGCAGGCTGCATATATCACCTTGAAAATAGGGTTCTAAAACGCACAGGCGAGCGTCTTCCGGATCGCGCGCTTGTTTTTCTGCGCCCCAGAGACCGTGAGGTGCAAAGAAGGATTGAGCGGCTAGAGGATCAGGGGGTGCTTAGAGAAATAACACCGGAGGAAGAAGATCGCCCCAAAAACCTCGCATGGTTTTACAACGCGCTGCAAAAGAGCGAAACATACAAGCAGACTTTTACCGTCAACGGCGCTTCTACGGAATTCTACGAGATTTACCACAGGGCTTCGGCTTCAGCCCGTATTGTAGAACAGCACTTTGTCCGCGCCAAAGATGTCATCCCCCAGACGGTAAATCTGCCTGACTTCATCTACTGCCGTGGGAAACTGGCAAAGCTATTGAAGGGGGAAACAACAGACTTTTCCAGAAAAGAGCTTGATTTAAGCGGCATAAACCAGACTTCAAATTTCGATTTGTTCAGAAATTCTTTGATGAGAGAATTCGCTGCTGTGAAAGACTTTGTTGAAGGTACGAAAGACCTTTTTAAAGGCACGGTTAAAGGAGAAGCCGACTGGCGCAACAGCACTAAGTACCAAATAATAAGGGATGCCATGTATGGGCGCATAAAGAAACATTATCAAGAAGTTTTGCCGAAGATACAGGAACGCGACATACTGCTTGAAGAACTGCATATCTTGTCCGACAGGTTTATACGGTTCGGCAGGGCGCTGCTGTCTTTTCCGGCAAGCATGCTGAAAAACAGCCGCGAGCCATTCCTCATAGGTGAGAGATGGTATACAGAACTTGGTAAACTTTATAAGGATATTATAGGTTTTAAGCAAGAACGATTTATTTTGCCACATGATGCCGATCAATACCATGCGTTTTTAATGGCGGCATTGCAGGTTGGAGCCCGCGCAAACATTGACAACTATATCGAAGTGAATGCAAGCACAATTATCGGTTTTCCTGGCAGGTACAATTCCGACAGCGGCAATTTAATCCATTTCGATATATTTTCTGATGCAGACGACATTATCCCCAATCTCGCAAGCGCTTGGGAAGAAAATCAGGAGCCGCCTGCAAGGAAGTTTGTAAAGGTCGAGCCTTGCGTTGAAAAGCATGATTTTTTCAATGCGTCTAAAACCATCGAAAAGCTCCGCGCGGCAAATTTCCTTACTTCCCCTGATCATTTCAAATCGCCGAAGAACAATGCTATATACCCTGGAGAATTGCCAACCTATTTGAACGATAGGCAGGCTTCCCTTCCATTGCAGTATGCTGTCGTACAGCACCTCTGCAGCCATGCAAAACTGGGTGAGGACAGATGGCGCAAGATAATCGAAAATGGCGTAGGTCTTAACAGCAGCATGATGCTCCAACCAGACCGCTTTAACAGTTACCTTGCCTATAAATGGTTCAGCAAAGATTTAGGTCTACTATCAAGGGCTAATTTTGACAATGGTGCTTCTGCAGTTTTTTATCACCCTGTAAGGTTTTTAGAGTGGCTGGATAGAACGGCATGTGTTGAACAAGGTAGCCCGAATGCCGCATCCGCAAAGGCTGCTCAGGATCGGTACGAGGAAAACCAATCGCTTATAAAAGAATGGCGCGCGTCTTTAAGCGCGACCCTGCAAAACAGCCAGCAGGGCACTGGTGGTGTTATCCTTCCCGCCAGTTCGCCATTAGCAGGGCAGGAGGAAACTAACGCTGCCCCACAGAAAAGGAGCTTTGGGCAGGTAGTTGCGGATACCGCTAATACAGTTGTTGAAGGCGCCAATGCAGCCATTAAAGGCGTTCTCAAACTTTTTAATCCCGGAAAGTGAAGGTGAAGGTAAGTGAAGTATGTGGGGGCAAATTCATCGATGGCGGATTTGCAAGGTAATTCTGGACTGGCAAACATTTTAATTTTTCTGCATAATGGCGAGATACTCACACTACAAGAAGGAGGCGCGTATGCCACTTGCTGACGCGATACGGGAAGCGCTTGGTTCCCAATTAACAATCCGCAGGATGTTCGAGGACGGTATTGCACTGAAAAAGCAGCACGGCGCGGACAACGTTTTTGATTTTTCGATAGGTAACCCCGATGTTCCGCCGCCGCCTGAGTTCTACAAGGTTTTGCAAAAACTTGTGTGGGAAGAAGAAAAGGGCGTTCACGGGTATATGCCCAACGCCGGATTTACCGCAGTGCGCGAAGCCGTGGCGAAAAAGGTTTCGGCGGAGCAGGGCGTAGCGCTTGACGGCTCGCACCTGGTGATGTCCTGCGGGGCGGCTGGCGGGCTGAACGTGGTTTTGAAGGCGATTCTGAACCCGGGCGATGAGGTGATTGTTCCCAAGCCCTATTTTGTCGAATACCGCCCGTACGTTGCCAACTTCGGCGGGCGGCTTATCGAGGTCGAATCGAGCGCGGACTTTGACCTTGATTCACGCGCCATTAAAGCCGCGCTTTCGCCGAAAACGAAAGCTGTGATTATCAACTCCCCGCACAACCCCACCGGCCGCGTCTATTCCGCCACAAGCCTCGCAGCTCTCGCGGAAGTCCTTGACGCTCACGGGCGCACACACGGGCACGCGCCGTACCTCATCGCCGACGAGCCGTACCGCGAAATCGTTTACGACGGGCTTGAAGTTCCGCCCGTGCTTTCCGCGTACAGCCAGTCAATTGTTGTCAATTCGTACTCGAAAAACCTTTCCCTGCCCGGCGAGCGTATCGGCTACATTGCCGTAAGCCCCGCCATAGACAGCAGGCAGGAACTGGTGAACGCCTTTATCTACACAACGAGAATTCTCGGCTTTGTGAACGCTCCGGCGCTGATGCAGCGCGTTGTGGCAGAGCTGTCCAGTGCACAGACCGACGTGGAAGTGTACGCTCGCCGCCGCGCTCTTTTCACGGCGATTCTTGACGAGGCGGGAATTAACTACGCTCGCCCCGAAGGTGCGTTCTTCCTGTTTTGCCAGGTGCCGAACGGTGCAGGCGCGGCGGTTTCCAGCGACTACGCTTTTACCGAACATTTGAGAAATAATCTTATACTGGGAGTTCCCGGCTCGCTTTTTGCCATGCCCGGCTGGGTGCGCTTTGCATACTGCGTAGACGAGAAAATAATCGCAGCTTCCCGCACGGCGTTTGTGAAAGCCGTTGCCGACTGGAAGCAAGCGGGGTAATTTTCTGCTAGTTGGTGTTTGGAGATTGCAATGACGCTAACAAAAACATATTTTTTGAAAGGTCTTGATTGCGCCACCTGCGCCGCTAAAATCGAACGCTCTATCTGCGCCGAGGACGGAATCCGCTCGGTAACGCTGAACCCGCTAACTGCTGTCCTTACCGTGGAGTTCGCCGATTTTCTGGCGGGGCGGATAACGCCGCTCGTCGAGCAAAACGTCCGCGCACACGAGCCGGATGTCGCAGTAACGGAGCGTATTCCGCGCGGCTATGAACTGGAAAAAACGAGCAAACTGAGAATCGCGCGGATCATCGCAGGCGGGGCAATTTTTCTCACCGGGATGTTACTCTTTTATATTCTGCCGCGCGAAGTTCGTCTACCGTATTACACCAAACGAATTATTTTTTTAACCGCGTATTTAATACTTGGCGTTGATATTCTTGCGCGGGCGGCAAAGAAGATCGGGCGACGGCAGCTTTTTGACGAAAACTTTTTGATGGGTATCGCAACCATCGGCGCGCTGCTCATCGGCGAATATCGGGAAGCGGCGGCGGTGATGTTGTTTTATCAGATCGGGGAATTGTTTCAGGAGCTGGCTGTTAACAAATCGAAAAAATCCATCGCCGCGCTTATGGACATACGTAGGGATTTTGCCAACCTGCAAAAGGACGGCGAAATAATAAAAACCTTGCCTGAGAATGTAAATCCCGGCGATACGATTATCGTGAAGCCCGGCGAAAAAATACCGCTGGACGGCGAAGTTATCGAAGGCCGCTCGATGCTGGACACCCGCGCGCTCACCGGAGAACCAGTGCCGCGCGGGGTGAAGCCCGGCAGCGTCGTGCTGTCCGGCTGTATCAACCTGAACGGCGTGCTGGCGGTCAATGTTACTAAAACGTTTTCGCAATCCACGGCGGCGAAAATCATCGACCTTGTCGAGAACGCTGCGAGCCGAAAAGCGCCCGTGGAAAATTACATTACAACGCTCGCGCGGTATTACACTCCGGCGGTTGTTGCCCTTGCCGCGCTCATCGCGCTTGTTCCGCCGCTTGCGGGTTTTGGCTTGTGGGCGGAGTGGACACGCCGTGCGCTCGTCTTTCTGGTGATTTCCTGCCCCTGCGCCCTGGTCATTTCCATTCCGCTGGCGTTTTTCGGCGGCATCGGCGGCGCATCGCGTAAAGGCATTTTGGTTAAAGGCGGCAATTACCTCGAAGCCCTCAGCAAAATTGACATTGCGGTGTTCGACAAAACCGGAACGCTTACAAAGGGCGTTTTCCGGGTTATCGCGCTGCACAGCGCCAACGGTTTCACCAACGAGCAGTTGCTGGACTATACCGCTCAGGCAGAATCGCTCTCCAACCATCCAATTGCGCTTTCCATTATAGAAGCTCACAAGGAAGCTTGCTGCAAAGGTGGTGAGATGTTGCCGCACAAGGCAGAGATTTCGCAGTTTAACGAAATAGCGGGCTGCGGTATCAGCGCCGTTTCCGGCGGCAGGACAATTCTTGCCGGCAACGAAAAGCTAATGACCGCCAACGGCATTTCGCTGACCGCCGAAGCGGGCGGGGCGAATTCCTGGGCGGCAAATTCGCGTGCGGCGCACACCGCCGGAACAAACGTCTACACAGCGGTAGACGGCGTTTTTGCCGGGTGTATCACCATTTCCGACGAAGTAAAGCCGGACAGCAAAGCCGCCATCGCCGCGCTTAAAAAATACGGCGTTCGCAAAACCGTTATGCTCACCGGGGATAATCCCCAAAACGCCGCCGCCATTTCAGCGGAACTTGAACTTGACGAATATTACGCTGGACTTTTGCCCGGCGAAAAAGCAGAAAAACTGGAAGCGCTGCTGCAGGACAAACGGGCGAACGGCACGCTTGCTTTTGTGGGGGACGGCATCAACGACGCAGCGGCGCTGGCTCGCGCGGATGTCGGCATAGCGATGGGCGGACTCGGCTCCGATGCGGCGATAGAGGCGGCAGACGTTGTGCTGATGACCGACGAGCCGTCAAAACTGGCACACGCCATCGGCATTGCCCGATTTACCAAGCGTGTCGTATGGCAGAACATTATCGCCGCACTGGGAATTAAAGCCGTGTTTTTGTCCCTCGGCGCGTTGGGCATAGCCTCGATTTGGGAAGCAGTTTTCGCCGACGTTGGCGTCGCCCTACTCGCCACATTAAACGCCGCGCGTGTGATTAAATCGGGACGTGTGGAGTAGGGAAGTCTTTCCTTTTCATTGAAGTTGTATTAGACTGAACCCATGGTAGCGAAGCACTAGTAACACGTTTTCATCTGTGGTATAATCGTTTCTATGCGAATTCCTTTGACACGATATGGTGTACCACAGGTGGTTGTTTTCCCCCTCATTGTTGTTGTTCTTATGGTTGCCCTTTGCGCTTTTTTTTGGGGCGCACTGTGGCTTGTTCCCGTACAGGCACTTCTTCTTGCAGTCCTTATATGGATGTTTTCGTTCTTTCGCGACCCCAAACGGATTGTCGTGCAGGATGAAACCATACTGTATTCTCCGGCAGACGGCACTATCACCGATATAGGTGAGGTTGACGGTACTGAGTTGGGAACAAAAGCGCTCAGGATCGGGATGTTTTTGAGCGTGTTTAATGTTCATATTAACCGCGCGCCGTGCTCGGTGCGTGTCGAAAATGTAACATACAAAAAGGGCCGCTTTATCAACGCGATGTCGCTGGAGTCAAGCCGGGTCAATGAAGCAAACGATGTGCTTATGACCCGCGTTGCCGCGCCCTGCGACAAGCTGCTGGTCAGGCAGATCAGCGGGGCTATCGCCCGCCACATTGTGTGCGAAGCTAAAGTTGGTAGCGAGTACCGCCAAGGCGAGACCTTTGGGATGATCAAATTCGGCTCCAGGGCGGAATTGTACCTTCCTGCCGCGGATGTTTCTGGCGGCACTCATCGGGCGTTTGAAGTTGCCGTGAAAATTGGTGACCCTGTCCGCGCCGGACTTACCCCACTTGTAAAGTATCTCGGCGGCAAAGAGTAAAAGGAGCCTGCGCTTATGAAGATTGGGCCGAAAAAACAGAAACAGGGCTTTCCTCTTCGCAACCCTTTTTCACGCGAAGGCTCTCAGCGAAAAAGCAGGCGGCTTAAACACATTGCCTTTTTGCCTTCGTTTATAACACTGATGAACGGAGCGTGCGGGCTCATCGCCATTATCTTTGCCAGTAACGGCAACTTTGCTCTGGCGGCTTACCTTGTTTTTATCGCAATGATTGCAGACGTGCTTGACGGCAGAGTTGCCCGCCTGACGAGAACAACCTCGAGTTTTGGGGGGCAGCTTGACAGCCTTTCTGACGCCATTAGTTTTGGCACTGCCCCGGCGTTTATTATGTTCAAGCTGGTTGAACTTCATTGGGAATATACGGGGTACCAAGCGCTGAGTCTTTATGTGCCGTTACGGCGGGCAATGGTTGTTGCAGCCGTTTTTTACGCAATGTGCGCGCTGGTGCGCCTTGCCCGTTTCAATGTTGAAAACGAAGAGGATGAATCGGCGCACATGAACTTTTCAGGCTTGCCGTCGCCTGCCGCTGCTGGAGTTGTGGTTAGTCTTGTTATTTTTCACCAGCAGATTCTCTACAAGATTGTTGGCGAAGTGTTGCGCTCTTTCCATGTACTGACAGTTATTGCCTTTCCGCTCATTACGATTTTTTCAGGAATGCTGATGGTTAGCCGGATTCGGTATCCGCACGCGCCCAACCAGTTGTTGCGGAGCAAAAAAAGCCCCGCCTTCCTTTTGGCGCTTCTTCCTGCTGTGCTTTTAATGCTGTGGAATATCCAGTTTGCGCTCGTTGTCGGTTTCTGCGGCTTTGGGTTCTTTGGTGTTATACGCTGGGTTATTGTAAGCTTATTTAAACGGTCTCCGAATGCACCTCCGAAAACGCCCGCGCCGGAAACCTCCCCTGAACAGAAAGATGGGGAAGGTTTATAACCGATTGAGCAGCGCATCAATTTCTCTCAGACAATGATCCTTTGCCTGTATAAATAATTCCTGAAACCGCGTCTGCAATTGTAATGCTCGCTCGTTGTTGCTTGCGTTTATGGCGGCAACCGTTGCAGCCATTGCCGAGGCGAGTGGCAGGAGCGTGGCAAAGACGGCGCGCTCGCTCCCCTGTAACGAAGTAATATATTCAGGCGGGGTTTTATCAGGCACTTTCAGGGCGGCAATTTGATCTCTGTACAACGTAAGAAACTCCCCGCTTGTCATTACCGTTTTTACGGCGGGGAGAAACTCGGCGCGTTGTATTTGTGCCGGGCGAGGCTTGGGCTGCTCGCGGTGGACTGTTATGGGTGCGCCAGAGCCTTGCAGTGGAATGAGCTCCGCGTGCAGTGTGCGGCTTTTCTCTTCGAGCGCCTTTCGGTAAAACTCAAGCGTTTGGGTTTCGTAGTACCACGCATCACTGCCGGGGCGGGTTTTCTTTTCGACGGGCGCGCGGAAAAGAAAGCGGGAGGTTTGCGCTTCAAGCGGGCGCACACGGTTCTGCCATTGCGCGAACAGGCGGTACAGGTACGTACCGCGCGCGTAGGCGACTCCGGCGGGATACGCAAAATCCGCGCCGTACAATTCTATCTGGTGTGCGCCGAGCTGCTCGGCAAGGCTCACTGCGGCGTAGGTAACGTTGCCGCCCGATGTATCGAGTTCCGGCATCCGGCAGTAGGCGCTGGAAACGTAGCGGCTCAGTGGATGCGCGCTTGAAAAAAAATACGTCGGGTTATTCGTGCAATATCGCGAAGCCAAAAGGGGCGGGCTTGCCACATCCAAAAAAATAAAAACCCCGCGTGGCAGCTCGTCAACAAAATGGTGGTAGCTGATATGCTGACAATCGATTGAAATCACCGCGTCAGGTCTAATGCCGGAATGGAGCAAGCAGGGAAGGCTCGTGTCAGTGGCAATTAAAAAAAGATCGCTGCGATTTTTCCGCACCTGCTCGATATGCGCCGAAAGCGAAGGGCCTGCGGCGCACACTGCTGCCCGGCGTACGGATGGCAACAACGGCTGAGGGGCTTGCGCGGCGCGTTCAAGGGTTGCGATGTTTCTGATTATGTTTGAAAACCAGCGTTTGCCGAAGTGCGCCTGCACCGAATAATCGGCGGAAACCCGATGAATGCTTGCGTTGACGGCATTTGCCGCCCGGGAAAAATCGTCCGCGTGAAATCTGGTTCTGGAGCGCAGGGGAACAACCGCGATTGCGCCGTACAGAACCGGCTGGTACACTTCGGCAATGCGCCGCTCCAACGCCGCGTCGGAAACATCCGCCAGAAGAATGAAGCGGGGATCGCGGAAAAGGCGCGTGTAATCCTGGCGGCGCAGAAGCTCGGCAAGGGAGCTTGCGCCGTACTCGACAACAAGCACTATGCCAGCGCCGCTGTCCAGCGCAGCCTCGGCGCAATAGCCGCCGCCAAGCCCAAGCAAAACGAGAAATCCCGCGCCCGCCGTTGAGTCGATAAGCCGCTGCGCCTCTTTGCGGGGATCTACCATCGAGTGCAAGGGGTGTGCTGCGCCGTGTGCGGCGGACGGTGCTGTACCATTTGTTTCAGCGGCGGGGTTAAGCCACGCGGGGATCAGCTCGCCTGTGCGGGATTCCAGAAATGTATAGCACGAATGGCGTGCGGGATTTGCACGAGTTGCCGAAAGCCGGGCGCAAAGTTCCGGGTCTTTGTGCGAGAGAGCCAGAAGATTGCGCTCAAAAAAATCGCCACTGTCAATTTGCATGGCGACTTCCTTTTTTGATTGCGTGTAGAGTTTCGCTCAGCTTTTCTAATAGCTCCTGCGGTGTCGGGTTACTCTTGCCTACAAGCAGTATTCCAAGCTCCTTCCGCAACTCTGCTGCATACGGCGGCTGCTCTTCTTGTGCAGTCTTTTCAGTCAGTGCATTTTCCAAAATAGCATACGCTTTTTTCGCCGTTTGCTGTGCGGCGTTCGCTCTGCTTGCGCCAAGCTGCGTAACTTGAAAGTGCGTTTCCCTGTGCGTCGTGTACGTGGCGCGCGCCGTCTGCGCCGTGTTTGCCGCCGCGAAACGCACAGCCGATTTTCCCGCCGATTCAAACGATTCAAACACGCGGTTATTTTTCCCAAGCGAATAAATCTGCCGTGGATACGCGGCAAGCTGCTTTGCAAACCACGAAGCGTAAATACCAAAGCTCCCGCCCGCTTGCAAAAGCGCCGCCCGCTTGAAAGCTTGCGAATAACAAGGGGCAAGCCGCCCCGACTTTTCCTCGATCAAGCGGTCGAGGCTGTAAGGGCGGGCGTGGGCGCGGATGCCGCTGTTTTCAAGATCAAGCCCCGCAATAAAAACATCGCCCGAAGTCAGGGCGAACGCCACGTCCAACGCCGATGCAGAAACAGTTCCCCGTTGAGGCAGGGCGATGAAGGGGATCGCAAGTTTGCTGAGGATCAATGCTTGCCACACGCTACCATCGCTCATTGGCAGAATGGGCAGTGCCGCACACTGGGAAGGAAGGGCGGCAGTCAGGGCGGCGGCAAGGTGCTGTGCGCGTGATTCGCCGTGGAATAAATCAAACAGGTGAAAATTCGCCCATTGCCCGCCATCGGTAGTGATAACCATAGTCGGCTGTATTCCCGCCGCTGCCAGTGCCGGAACAGAGGAAGAAACCGCCAGTATAAAAAGCGCCCCGTGCTGTGCGCGTTCTTGTATCAGCGGGATCGCATCTTCCAGAGAGGGGCCTGAACTGGTAACGAGAAGCGGCAGGGAAAGCGGCGCAGGGCGGATGACGTTCCGGATAATTTCCAGATTTCTGAAAAAGTTTTTGAACCAGCGCGTGCCGAATGCGTTAATCGTTCTGAGATTTGCATCCGCGCGTTTGATAAACTCCGCGCTTTCCGCTATCAGGCGCAGGTACTCGCCGCCGTACACGGCGCGCGCAGGCCGCCATTCCAGAATGTGTATTTCTGCCGCCGCCGAATCGGGGATTTCCCTTTCGAGAAAATCCTGCAACGCTATACCCGCGCCAGGACACCAGCTCGAATCAGGCGGCGACAGCGCGGAGTTCTGCTCCACGTCAGGCGCGGTTGTGCGGGAAGTTGCATCAGCGTCGGCGTGCAGGGCAATGATTTTCGCGCCGCCCGCTCGTTTCCTCAGCGGGGCAATCATGTAACCCAGCCCCGGCTCGATCAATATAAAAAACCGCGTTGCTTCGTTCAGTGCAAGGGATGCAATGTACCTGTCCGCTTCTGCTTGCGGGTTGTACCGTGAATGTAACACAGCGGTTTTTTCCAGGCTCATTTTACAGTAGCGAGGTTATGCGGGCTGATACGTTTTCCGGAGTATTTGTCTCGAACGAGAGCAGGATTTTTGTGCCTAAGGCTTTTGCAAGCCTGTGCGCGATTAACTCGCGGTCTGCGGACAAG
>WQZT01000019.1 GCA_009780595.1 Treponema sp.
CCGGAGGATAGCATCACTTTGCTTTATGGCGGTCCGCGGACTAAAGTCCGGCTGAGATTAATCTGGCGCTCGAGGATCACAGCGTTTATCGCGCGTTCTCACGGCATTGTTCAACCTGCTGCCGGCTCCCTGATCCTGTCGGATCTGGATACCAATCTTTCCCTTCAATTTGAATCATAGCATCTGACACTGCGGCTTGGTGCCAATCACTATGCTTTGGTGCTTGGCACCTACGGCATTAAAACGTTTTCTCTACCACAAACAACTACCGTTTCCACCGTACCGCAATCACGCTGCCCGTTATTGAAAATATTGTGGTTTTGTCGTAATCTTTGTAAGGATGATGAGCTTGCGGCATTGCAAGGGGGAAATATATGACAGTGGTACATGTGAACAAGGCACAGGAAAAGCTGGATGTTATATTGGATGAAGTCCAGAATTCATACGAACCATTAATAATTGCCGGAGAAGACCATTCGGCTGTCTTGATTTCCAAAGAACATTGGCGCTCTATCGAGGAAACTCTGTATTTAACATCCATTCCGGGTATGAAGAAGTCTATTATTGACGGCATGCATGAGAAAATCGAAGACTGTTCCTCGACAGTAGAGTGGTAGGATGTATAAAATTATTTATTCATCTCAGGCACAAAAAGATGCAAAAAAGGCTGGCAGATCAGGTCTGAAAATCAATATACAAAAAATTGTAACAATTTTGCAAAACAACCTATATCAGAATCCGCCGCCATTTGAGAAACTAATAGGCGATTTGTCCGGTGCATTTTCCCGAAGAATAAACGTGCAACATAGATTGGTATATCAAATATACGATACGGAAAAGGTTGTAAAAATATTGCGAATGTGAACACACTACGAATAGCTCGTCGCCACCCCCACCCGCTTACTCCATCATCATAAAATCGCTGAAGAACAATGTTCCAATTCGCCCGAGCCGCAACGTGGCGTTAAACCGCCGCAAGAGTTCTGCTCGTATAATCTCCTCGTCGTGCCGCTGGAGTTCGGCAACGGTAAACGACCCGATGTACTCCCTGACGATTTCCCGTAAATCCCCAACCCGCAGCGCCAGTTCTTCGGCAAACGCCTTGTCTCCCGGGTGATATAAGAACGAAACGAACAGTATCACCATTCCCGGTTGGGGATCGGCAGTTGCAATACGGAGGCGGCCTATGCCGGTGAATGTAAGGGGCTGCCCCTGCCCGGCTGCCTGCGAGTCGTTTGTCTGATTGCCCCGCGCCCCGTTCTGAGCATCCACAGTAGTGGCGCGGAGAAATATTCCATAGATAGTGCCTCCGATAATTATCAAGCCCAACACGATGAGGCATATTAGTAAGCTTCGATGCACAAACGATAGTACGCGCGGAGTATCCTGCTGCAACGTTTTCTCCTTTCTTCAAGAACTCGTGTTCTGTTAGTTTCATAGTTTATTTTTTATGGTACTCGTTCTATTGTCAAGTATTTAAGATGATATTATACTGGTGTATGAGTTTTGCCTATGGCGAAAGCTTACGGGGCAGACCTAAAAAACACTATTATTATTGGAGAATTGTATGGTTATTCATCGGAACGAAATGAAAGTTGAGGAAAAAGAACGGCTGCGGGACGGGGAGGGTTCGGCGCGTATGACGCATCTTTTGGATGCAAGCGCCGAGAAAAACGCCCGGATGTTTGCGGAGATTACCCTTAATCAGGGGAGTTCGATAGGCTATCATTCGCATAATTCGGAAACCGAGTATTATTTTATAATCTCAGGTTCTGGAGTTGTGAACGACAACGGCAAAGAAGTTCAGGTTAAGCAGGGTGATTCTATTATTACCGGAAACGGCGCGTCCCACAGCATCAAGAATACGGGCTCTGTCCCGTTGGTGTTTCACGCGGTCATTGTAACGTACTGACTATGATTGATATACGAAGTGATACGGTAACAAAGCCCACCGATACCATGCGGAAAGCTATGGCGGAAGCCGAGGTTGGAGACGACGTTTTCGGCGAGGACCCGACTGTCAACCGGCTTGAAAAGCTGGGCGCTGAAATGCTGGGGAAAGAGGCGGCGGTATTCGTGCCGTCAGGTACATTTGGAAACCAGCTCGCGCTTTTTACGTGGTGCCAACGGGGGACAGAGGTGCTGTTGGGCGAAGAGTGCCACATCATCCAGCACGAGGCTGGCGGGGCTTCAGTTATAGCCGGGGTGCAGACGAGGGCGATTTCCGCGCCTGACGGGGTTCTTCCGGCACAGGCGCTCCGCAAGCGTCTGCGGAAACAGGAGCTTCATTCGCCTGCAACGTCTCTCATTTGCCTTGAAAATGCCCATGCGTTGGGGCGGGCTGTGCCGCTTGCCGCAATGGACGAGGTTCGCAACGTTGCGGACGAATGGAAGCTTCCGGTGCATCTGGATGGCGCACGGATATTCAACGCCGCCGCCGCTTTGGGGTGCGAGGCGCGAGAGATTGCGCGCCGGGCGGATTCGGTAATGTTCTGCCTTTCCAAGGGGCTGTGCGCCCCGGTAGGTTCTCTGCTTGCGGGCAGCACAGCGTTTGTCGCCGAAGCCCGCCTCAAGCGGAAAATCATGGGCGGCGGGATGCGACAGGCGGGGATTCTTGCCGCCGCGGGGATCATCGCCCTGGAGGAACAGACTCGCCGCCTGGCAGACGATCACGCGCGGGCGAAGGAAATCGCCTGCGGGCTGGCAAAAATCCCCGGCGTTGTTATCAAACCGGATGAAATCGACATCAACATGATTTTCTTTGCGTGGCCGCCCGCCCGAGATCCCAAAGTTGCCGCCCGCACTGTAGAAATATTCAAAAAGCACAATGTCCTTGCCGGGTACAGAGGAGGCGGGGCGTTCCGCTTTGTTACGCATTACTGGATAAGCGATGCCGATGTGCAAGTCATTCTGACCGCCGCCCGCGAAGCTTTCGGGGAGCAGACCTCGTGAGCATGCTCTCTCCCCCCGGTGTTTATCAAAAACGTCAGGAAAAAATCTACGAGTGGATGTTTCAGGAAGGGATATCCCTTATAATGATCGAGGACTTTGAGGGTCGCCGGAATCAGGCAGTCCGCTGGCTTTCCGGGCAGCCCGGAGACGCGCTGCTTTTCCTTTCGATGAATAAGTGTTCCCTTCTTGTTCCCTGGGACATCAATAAGGCTGTACGTTGTGCCGATGTTGATACCTATATTCCGTATGAGGAGGTCGATCGCAACCCGATCAAAGCTTTGCGTTCTGCCGCCAAGGAGCTTGGCGTCCCCAACGGTTCAAGAGTTGAAATCCCGGCGACAACATCATATCCCCACTTTCTAAGATATGTGGAAGAGTTGTCTGATTTTGATATTATCTGCCACGAAGGCGGGGTATGGGCGGAGCTGGAAAAAAGCCGGGCTATAAAGGACGAGGCGGAAATAAAAATCTACCGAAAGGTTTCGGCTATGACCGATGAAATCATCAATTTGGTAGAAAAAAACGTGCGCTCCGGAAAACTCAAAACCGAAGCCGATGTTGCCCTTTTTATTGAACATAAAAGCCGCAGCATGGGTTGCGAGGGGACAGGTTTTCCAACGATTGCCGCCGGGCCTGAAAGAAGTTTCGGTATTCACGCATTTCCTTCTTATACGGGGGAGCGTTTTGGGGGAAGCGGGCTGTCGATACTGGACTTTGGTCTTAAATATGCGGGGTATACCAGCGATGTAACGCTTACATTTGCCGCTGAGCCTCTGTCAAAAGATCAGGAAAAGATGATTTCTCTCGTGGAAAAGGCTTACAAGCTCGCTCTTGCAGAGGTGAAAAACGGCGAACCTGCCAGAAATGCCGGCATTGCAGTGGATGCCTTTTTGGGGCGGCACAAAAAAACTATGCCGCACGCTCTGGGCCACGGTATAGGGCTTGAAGCCCACGAAGCGCCTTCTCTGCGAAGCCGGGCGGGCAACGACTGGATACTTGAACTGGGTATGATTATCACGATTGAGCCGGGGATTTACGATCCGGTGCATGGCGGCTGCCGTCTGGAAAACGATGTTCTTATCACCGAGAATGGCGCCGAAGTGCTGACCAATTCGAGAATCGTTCGGCTGTGAGCGACAGATCTCCGTTATGGACAGACCTCCACAGTTCCGCCCAGTTGATTTTTCCGTACCGATGGCATACAATACAGTATCGGGAGGCTCTTATGGGTGAAAAGGTAATACAGAAAAAGGAGCAGAAAAAGGCTCCGCAGAAAACGCTGAAGGAAAAGCGGGAAGAGAAGAAAAACAAAAAGAAATCTAATAGTTCGAATATCCCGAATTCCTAATTAGAACGCTGGTTTAATGCCTTTCACAATGTTGCAATGGTGTTAAACCAGATTTTTTTATAATCCACGCCTGAATAGCATTTTTTCATAAAACAACGCGTTCCTCCGTGCCGAACTTGCAAAACTCGGCTTTGATGTTCTTATAATGGCTCACCCTCGATAAATTCCCCCCAGTTTGGCTTAAATGTTATTGATCGGTACTTGACGAATTCGGTTTCTCCAGCCTGTTTGACAGAAAAGCTTTCACTGCTCCTCTCTGGAGGAGTCCGTAGTACCCACCGCTGTTCGTCTTTGTATATAATCAGGTTGGCGGCGGTTATAAGATTAAGCTCCGTGGAATCTGCGAGCGTAATATGCCTCTGCAAAAATGTCACCTCAGCATAAGCTAAGCTATGCGCAGGATCGTAATGGACTGGTGAACGTATATTAATTCGACTAGCCCTTACGGGAACGCCGTAAATATGTATAGCTTGATTATGGAGATCAATAGTAGTAATTTGGCTGTGGTTAAACTTGACCTCAATATGTTCGGGCATTTCAGCAAATTTTCCCATAGCGAAATGCCATCTTTCCTTATATTCAAAATGACAAAATATAGTGGAAGTGTTAGTATTCCAAACCACTGCACAAGAGATGACCCGAATCGAAAAAGAGTAAACAAAATATACGAAGTGCCAATCGCACCTGCGCAGAAAATGAAAACCCCAATTATTCTCCACGTTAGTACGAGAATACTACCGATAATGCAGAGAATAAATAATATACCGCCAAAATTAAAAAAATGCTCACCTATAAAAGTAAAAGAAAATAAAACAACTACATTTAGTACAATACTTGCCCCTAGCCAAAAGGTAGCAAACCCATGCCGTACTTTTCCCTTGTTTTCATCCATAATTGTTTATTGCATCCTAACGGTCGCTGAAGTAACAGGCGTATTCAATACCCCGCTCTCTAAATTTGTGCCATAGTTCAGGCAGGTGACCATGTTTATCAAAGTTTTCATATTCTTCGAAGCTATGATAGATTTTTTTTATTGACCTGCTTTCCAATAACGAGGTAAGATCCTGCACCGTAACAGAAATCAAGGAAATGCTAACCAAGTTTGGCAATTCAGCCAATGGACTTATATCGTCTACGGTAGTGTTGCGCAATGCTAGCTCTTGGAGATTTTGTAAGGTTGCCATCCATGAAATATCCTTGGTATCGCTCTCAAAAATAGACAGCCGTTCCAAGTTTACCAAATCCCCTAACCTGTCAATATTTACCAGGTTTTCTGCTCCAGGGATAATATTAAGCTCCTTCAAAGAATATAACTGCGCTATGTAAGTAAAATCAAACTCTTGCAAATACCCATTTTCTAATTTTAACGTTTCTAACTGCTGCAAGGGAAGCAGTTCTCTGTAGTCTCTGTCCTTGTGCCATAGCTCGAGATGTCGTAAATTGACAAGTGATGAAAGGGGTTCTAGGCTTTCTACAAAGTTATTATTAATACTATTAAGCAGTTGAAAACTTTTCAGATTGATAAGAGCTCGCAACGGTGATAGATCAAGAGGATTATAGTTCGCTACTATGCTCAGTTCCTCTAGCTCTGTCAGTATGGCAAGCGGGCTTAAATCAGTATACGTTCCTCCATAAAGTCTGAGCGATCTGATTGATGTATCGTCAAGATAGGAAAGAAGGGCTGACAAATCTTTCACATGATAGAAAGTATTATCTCTTTCCCGATGGCTACTGAATGGCAATGGCATTGTATATCTGCTTTCAACGTTGGCAGGCAAAGCGGCAGCGTCTTGTTTAGCGCTAAAGCAAGAATAAAAAATCGTGCAGACTATCAATAAAAAGATATATCTCATATATGGAGATCAATTCTATAGAAGTTTGCAGGAAGACGAAAGAGGATAAAAAATAACCCGCGTTCAAGGGTAGAAGCGGTGCGAAGCATGGTAGCCTACAGAAAAAGCAGACACCTGTCCGCACGCATTACACTGATGTTGATAAAAAGCTTGGCTACAAAGGTCTGTCCCTCGTCGTGAAAATACGGTATACTTTCCAGTATGGGTATTTTAGGTCGTTTGGGGAACGTGGTAAAAAGCTACCTCAACGACGATGGCGATGCAAGCGACACCATTTTTAGAAAAAGCGGCTCTCGTGGCAACCAGTGGGAGCGTTACGAAACAGCCCGCGACAGCGACCTGAACGCCGCATTCGCAGAACTCGAGGACTTCCTGTCCGGCGGCAAAAACGCCAGTGGCGCAAACCCCGCCGGAGAACCGCCGCCGCAAACGCAGCGGCACATACCCGAGGAACTCCGCGCAGATTTTGCGGAACTCGGCATTTCCCCGCTGTGCTCGCCTGAAGAGTGCAAGTCCGCCTACAAAAAACTCCTCAAAATACACCACCCCGACCGCCACGCCGGAAACAGCGAGGCGATGCGAAAAGCCACCGAAAAAACCGCAAGAGTCAACGCCGCGTACAGACGCATCGAGCAATGGCACAAAGAAGGCGCTTAAAGTGCGATTCGTTAAAAATTTACAAAAAAATAAATTTTTCCTTATGTATTGAGAACTTTCTGCCGATAATAAATATGCAGTGATCTATTTGTAGTGAACTGTTAAAGGAAGATGGTATGGGAAAAAGGCAACTGTTAGGACTTGTGTTTATATTTCTCTGTTGCTCCGCCTTCTCGCAGGCGGGGTTGCGGATTATCGTTGAAGAAAGTGCTGGCGGATTTACCATCGTCGGGGCGGAGGGCAAGGCGCGGGAGCTGGTCATCCCCGAAACCATCAACGGCACTCCGGTAATCGCGATCGGGGAGAATGCTTTCATCCGCCGCGGGCTGACAACGGTCAGCATTCCCAATACCGTCATCACCATCGGCGAAGGGGCGTTTTCGTCGAATCAGTTGACTGCCCTCGTTATTGGGGAC
This sequence comes from Treponema sp., assembly GCA_009780595.1. Classification (GTDB taxonomy): domain Bacteria; phylum Spirochaetota; class Spirochaetia; order Treponematales; family Breznakiellaceae; genus WRKT01. The sequence continues at coordinate 7,227 of WQZT01000019.1, forward strand.
AGCGTGCAAACCATCGGTGCGCGGGCTTTTTCCAACAACAGGCTGGCAGACCTCACACTCGGCACGGGGGTAACGACCATCGGCACTGGCGCATTCGCCAATAACTACCTGGAAACGCTGGTCATCCCCAACGGCGTTCTTACAATCGAAGCCTACGCCTTCTTCTACAACCGCCTCGCTGGTGTTACCATTCCCGGCAGTGTTACCCGGATTGGCGAGGGCGCATTTTCCAGCAACCGTATGTTCACCGTTACGTTGGATAACGGCGTGGAAGTCATCGCTGACGGCGCTTTTTTCAACAACCAGATTGCCAGCATTACGATTCCGCCGAGCATTAACGCCCTAGGCAGCCGCGTTTTTGAAGGCCGGCTTACCAGCAGGGGCGCAGTTGCCCCGATTTCTTATGTCGATGTCCGGGGCGAGCTGCTGTACACGACATCCAACAACTTTGACTCCTTTTTTGCCGCGACAGGGAAGCGGGCGGGAACATACACATTCTCGACGGCGGATGGCTGGGTTTTTGAATAGCGGTATCCCGCGCGGGTCTTGCAGATTTGGGGAAAAACGAATAGTATAATAGAAACAGGAGTAGAAGGAACAAATATGAAGAAGATAGTGCACGGTGCGGTTTTGATAATGCTGATTTCAGTCGGCTCTCTTTTTGCCCAGCAGCAAAATGTGTCAGACTATACTTTTGTTAATGTCTCTATAGAAAAAATATACGCCCACAGCATGGGGTTTGTTGTGCTGTACCGGACTGGTATCCTGCCGCAACAAGTTGCCAGCGCGTTTATCCCCGGGGCTTGGTTTTCGGAGCCGGGCGGGCGCGGACAGCTTATTAACTTGGTTGACGGTTCTCGCGAATGGCCTTCGATGTCAATTTTCACCAAAGACGGGGAATTTTCCCACGTTCGCCTACGCGTGCGGCGTAGCAAGGGGCATGAGACGTGGGGGCTTGTACCTCAATATGCCAATATCGGTGAGCAGTTTAAGGGCATCGAAGAAATACGACTGAAATTTTAATGCTTACAGAAACTTTTCCATCAGCGTCCGGGGGAACAGTTCCCCACGAGCCGCATATTCCCCAGCTATTTTTAGACTTTATCAAAGAGGGCGATAAATTTCTCGTTGCCGGGCATATGGAGCCGGACGGCGATTGCGTAACAAGCCAGCTCGCGCTGGCTTCGGCACTTCGCAGGATGGGCAAGCAAGCCATTCTCTGCTCTGCCGGGCCGTTCAAACGCCCCGAAATCAATTCCTATGCTCCTTTATTTACCGCCGCGCCGGATGAGCAGGCGCGCTCTGGAGCGCGGGTTATCATCGTTGACTGTTCGACGCCGGATCGCACGGGGGATTTGGCTCCCTTTTTGGAAGGGCTTCCTGCGGCGGTTATCGATCACCACAACACGCCGCCGCCGTCTGAATGGCCGGCGTACAAAAACATTAGCGCCATGTCCACCACATTTTTGGTGTTGCAGGTAATCAAGGCTTTGGGGCTGCAGCCATCGAAAGAGGAAGCCGAACTCCTTTTCTTTGGCATTTGTACCGACACCGGGTTTTTCCGCCATGTAGACAGTGCGAGCAGTAGCAGCGCGGCTGGAGATGCCGGCGGCAACATCGGCGCGGAGACGTTTCAGGCTGCTGCTGACCTCATTCGCGCCGGGGCAAATCCGAAAGCGGCGTTTGCCGAAATGTACGGCGGCAAGAGCTTTGGCTCACGCAAACTGATAGGGCATGTGCTGCTCAGGGCGGAATCTCTGTTCGACGGCAAGTTGATCCTGTCCGCCGAAGAGTACGAGGAAACCTGCCGCTTTGGGAAGGAAGGGCGGGATTCTGACACGCTGTACCAAATACTGCAATCAATAGGGGGAGTGGAGGCGATTGTGATAATCCGCCAGGAAAGCCCTGAAAATTGCAGCGTTGGTTTCCGCTCGAAAGACTGGGTCGATGTACGAAGTATCGCCGAATCCTTCGGCGGCGGCGGCCACAAAAACGCTGCGGGCTTGTATATACAAGGAACGATTGCGGAACTTACACCGCGCATCGTACAGGCGTTTGAAGCTGTATTTAGTTAAGCAGTAAGCAGCGCGTAAAGCTTGCCTGACACCGTGAACTGGTTTTCTTTGCTGAGGATAATCGCAATGCCTTCGTCGCGCGCCGCTTCCAGCATATCGTCAAGAATAGGCCGCGCGTTGCAGATGATAATCGCGCTGATGTCTAAAAGGCTCGCTACGGCAACGGTGTTCTTGTGCGCCTGAATGGTGATCATCGTACCCGCGCAGCTATTGCTCGCCGCGCTTTCGTCAGTGGCAGCATTTTTAGCGGCTTTACCAGCGTGCGCCATTACATCAGACAGCAAATCCGAAGTATACGCCCACGCAAGGTTGGCATCCTCAAAATCGCCCTGCACAATTTCCGCGCCCAAAACGGCAGCGGCTTCACGGATAGTCATATGTCCTCCTCACTCCTCTTTGGGAGAATTGAAAAACACCGTCGAGCGCACCGTCGTGCCAACACCAACAGTTGACGAAATTGTAAACTCGTCGGAAACCCGCTTGGTATTTGCCAGCCCCATCCCCGCGCCGAACCCAAGCGAGCGAATCCACTCGTCAGCAGTAGACCAGCCTTCTTGCAACGCGAGATTAATGTCGGCAATGCCCGGCCCGGTATCAACCGCCTCGATCACAACCCTGTCCGGCTGTATCGAGTAATTCATCGTTCCGCCCAGCGAATGTACAACCTGGTTTATCTCAAGCTCGTAACTGGCAATTGCAATGCGCCGGACAATCTTCGGGTCGATGTTCCGGCTTTTCAGCGCCTTTTTAATCTCCGTAGACGCCCGCCCAGCAAGCTCAAAATCGTAGCGCACCGTGGCAAAACTCATCTGAGAATTATTATCCTGCGGGCGCGCCTGTTTCTGCTGCAACGTTTCAAGGCGCTGAACTTCCTTGTTCATCTCTGTCAGCAACGTGTGGATCACATTTTTAGACGTGATAATCCCCGTCATTTCCTTTTTTTTGTTGATCACCGGAAAACGCCCGTAGCGGTACTTATTCAAAAACGTAATTGCAAACGACAGCGGCATATCCTCTTCAAGCACAATAACATTGCGGGTCATATAGTCATCGGCAAGGCGGTCGATATACCCCAAATCCAGCGCGCGAATAATATCCTCGATGGAAATAATCCCCACAAGAGTCTGCCCCTCTGTAATCGGCAAGCCGGAAATGTAATTTTCCCGCATCAGCCCCTGAATGTGCCGCAGCGTGTCCGATTTTCCGGCAGTAATGACGTTTCTGCCCATCACATCCTTAATTTTCAACTGATAGATCAGGTCAAGCACCACCGACGGGGCATCCGTAGTATTGATGGGAATATTACCCTCTTGCTCCATCTGTTCCTCCTCTATTCCTTACATAATATAAATATAATCGATACACATTTATAGAATAATCTTGTACGCCGCATTATTCAATAGAGATGAATAGCAATGAATAATAATATCATGTATACTATAAAAATGGGAAAAAGCTTTTGTTTTGTAAACCAGAAGGGAGGAGTGGGAAAAACTACCTCCACTATCAACATTGGGGCTTATCTCGCTGAATTGGGAAGATCGGTACTTCTTGTTGATTTCGATTCGCAGTCTAACCTTTCATCGGGCGTGGGCATCAGTGCAGAAATCTCAAAGCCGGGCATTTACGAGCTTATTTCCGGCCTTGCCGCAACAGATGAGGCGATCCGCTCAACGCCGGTGAGCGGGCTTTCCGTTATCCCTGCGAACATTGATTTGTCCGGCGCGGCGGTGGAGCTCATCGACCAGGAGAAGCGGGATTTTTTCCTGGCGAAGGTGCTTGAGCCGTTGAAAAGCCGTTACGACTTTATATTGATAGATTGCCCGCCTTCGCTGGGGGTGCTGACGCTCAACGGGATTACCGCGGCGGATGCGGTACTGATCCCAATGCAGTGCGAGTATTTTGCGATGGAGGGATTGAGCCACCTTCTGCAGACAGTCAGGCGGGTGCAGGACAGTTTGAATCCCGCGCTTAAAATCGAGGGAATATTCTTTACAATGTACGATTCCCGAACGCGGCTGGCGCAGCAGGTGATGAAGGAAGTGGGCAGTTATTTTAAGGATAAGGTTTTTTCCACGGTCATTCCTCGCAACGTTCGGCTTTCGGAAGCGCCTTCGCACGGGCTGCCAATTTCTGTATATGACCCGCAGTGCTTGGGCGCAAAAGCATACAAGAGCCTGGCACAGGAGATACTTGATCGTGGCAATTAAACACGGACTGGGGAAAGGGCTCGCCGCGCTGCTCCCCGCGAATCAAGTTTCGGCGAATCAAGTTTCGGCGGAGCAAGCTCTGGCGAAACAACCTCCTGCAGAGCACGTGCCGCTAGGGCAAACTTCATCGGAAGCAGACGCAGTGTTTCCCGCACGCGGCAGCAATGCCAGCGGCGGTGATCAGCAAGGGCAGCGCGGGGAGTTTTTTATCCCGCTTGAACACGTTATCGCCAATCCCAATCAGCCGCGGAAAACCTTTGACGAGGCGGAACTGGCGGAGCTTACGGATTCGATCCGGCAGCAGGGTGTAATTCAGCCAATTCTCGTCGAGGATGCCGGAGACGGAACGTTTATGATTATCGCCGGGGAGCGCCGGACACGGGCTGCGCGGCTGGCAGGGCTTACGGAAATTCCGGCGATACTCCGCAGGTATTCCGAAGAAAAGCGGATGGTGGTCGCTCTCATCGAAAATATCCAGCGGGCGAACCTGAACGCCATCGAGGAAGCTGCGGCGTACCGGCAGTTGATGGAGCTGGAAAATCTTTCGCAGGAGGAAGCGGCGGCGAAGGTTGGCAAAAACCGCGCAACTGTCGCCAACGCCCTGCGGCTTTTGAAACTTCCGCCGCCCATGCAGGAAAGCATCCGCAAGGGCGAACTATCCTCCGGGCATGCGCGCGCGGTGCTTTCAGTTGCCGACCCGCGCGAGCAGGAGCTGCTGTTCCACGACATTCTTGCGAAGGGGCTTTCTGTACGCGAAGCGGAAAAGCGCGCGGCAGTGCTCGGCGAGGATGGCAAAAAGCGCGGGAGCACCGCGAAGAGCGAAAAACCCGCCGCGTCAAGCCGCCCGCCAGAACTGCTTTCTATGGAAGAAAAATTTATTAAACACCTTGGAACGAAGGTTGTTATCAACGGCGCATTGGACAAGGGGACAATCGCCATTGACTATTATTCGATGGACGACCTTGACAGGCTCTACGAGATTTTAGGCGGACGGTAGCGGGCTTATTTTTTGCTGCTGCAAATTTTTACAGCAGGAGGTGAATAAGCCCCGCAAGAAGTTCCCGCCCTTCCCGCTGAAGGGCAAAGCCCGCCACAGTCGGCGCGGAGAATGTTTCCTGGCTGATGCGGATACATTCCCGTCCCCGCGCCTGAGCCTCTTCCAAAACGCCCGCGCTTTGTAGCGCCGCGATAAACTTCTCGGTCTCCGGGGCGTCTGTCCCCAGCGAGCGGGCGGCGGCAAAGCACCGCGCGGCAAAATCCTTTTTTTCAGGGTAACGGTGCAGGTACAGCAACACCGGAAAACTTTTTTTCCCCTCGACAATATCGTCGCCGCGCTTTTTACCGGGATTTCCCGTGTCAAGGTTTTTCACATCGTCGAGAATCTGAAACCCCACGCCCAACTGTTCAGCGGCGGCAGCAAAAGCGGCAGCAACCGCATCGCGCTGCCCGGCATCGAGCGTGTCC
>WQZT01000020.1 GCA_009780595.1 Treponema sp.
CATCGAACGGCTCGAAGAAAACGACGATGTTCAGGACGTTTACTCCAATATTGACGTCCCCGCCGGATTCTCGGCTGACTAAGAGCGAAGGTACACCGCCGCCGCGCTGTATTATCGGCGTTGACCCCGGTTTGGCTTCCACCGGCTGGGGTGTGCTGGAGGCTTCCTGTGGAAGGCTCCGCTACATTGCCCACGGTTGCATTCAGACCGGGGCAGAAACGCCGCGCGGCGAGCGCCTTTTATTTATTTACAAGTCTTTTCTGAAAATTCTCAAGACGCACAAGCCTGTGTCATCGGCAATGGAGACATTGTACTTTGGGAAGAACATTTCCAGCGCGATGGCTGTGGCAGAGGCGCGAGGGGTTCTCATGATGGCGCTTACCGCGCAGGGCATCCCTGTCCTTGAACTGACGCCCAACGCTATCAAAAAAGCCGTTGCCGGGGTAACTGTGGCGGAAAAGCGGCAGGTGCAGGAAATGGTGCGTATCATTTTGGGGCTGAAGGAAATCCCTAAGCCCGATCACGCGGCAGATGCCCTCGGCGCGGCAATTTGCGCGGCTCACTCGGCTAACTAGCCGTTAGCTAGGGAGTTTTGTCTTTGCCAAAACTCCAGGGCTATGTTTCCCCACTGCCCACGACTGCGTAATAGTGCTATACTTGCGGTATGTTTAACAGTATCCGGGGGGAAATTACCGGGAAACGTAGCGGTAGCGTGTATATCTTGTGCGGCGGTGTGGAGTGGGACATTGCAGCCCCGCAGCCGGACATTTCCGCGCTGCCTGATACGGGGGAGAATGGCCGCCTGTTTACGTGGCTGTACCACCGCGACGATCAGATGAAATTGTACGGCTTTGCATCAGAAGGCCGGCGTGCTACGTTTCTGGAACTGCTGAAAGTTGACGGCATTGGCCCCAAAGGGGCGTTGAAAATACTGGGCGGTATAAGCCAGGATGACCTTGAAACCGCGCTTGAGGCGGGCGACCTTGCACGGCTGGAAGCGGTTCCGGGGCTGGGCAAAAAAACCGCGCAGAAGATGCTCCTTGCGCTGAAAGGGAAACTTGTCAAAGCCGCCGATGCCGCGCCTGAAAGCCGGTACGGGGATTTGGTGCAGGCACTTGCAGGAATGGGTTACGACAGGCGCGCTGCCGCCGATGCTATTGCACAGGCGGAAAAATCTCTGCCGCCGGGAATTGCCGCAAGCCTTACGGCAGCGGAGAAAGAAAAACAGCTCTTCAAAGAATCTATCGTAATTTTAAGCAGCTTGTAACGGGCATATTTTTACTGTACGCTCCTATACAATTACCGTTCCCCACAAAAAGCCCGCTTGCGAATAAAAAAAACCCATGGTAGAATTCTTCTATAAAATGTAAAAAAATACTGGAGGTAATGTATGGAAGATGTACTTCCTACTCCCTATGATGCGCCTGACTTCTTTCATTTCGAACGTCCTCGATTAAATAATTTATTTACGAAAGCGGTGCAATGCCCGCTTGTTATAGTCTGCGCCGGAGCCGGTTACGGCAAGACCAGCGCAGTTCGCGATTTTGTGCAGAACTATCCGACAGGCGCTGTGTGGATACAGCTTTCTGAGTCTGACAATGTTGGCGCCCGTTTTTGGGAAAATTACACCCGCACTTTGTCGCAGGTAAATAAGCCCTTTGCTGCGGCTATAACGGAACTTGGTTTTCCTGAGACAAAAGACAAGATTAATCAGTACATTGCGCTGGTGCGGCGGCATTCGGAAATGAGCTGGCGGACTATCATAATGGATGATTTTCATTTTATTAAAGATCCTGCAATCATCCGTTTTGTCGAGAATGTTTTTATTAATATGACACAAGGTGGCTCGTTGTTTCTCATTTCTCGCTCCAGCCCTCCAATCAGTGCTGCAACGATGATTTCCAGAAGCTGCGTTTCTAATGTGAGCGAGCAGGAGCTGAAATTTACGCAAGATGAGCTTGCGCGATATTTTCGCGGCTTTAAGATATCGCTTTCACCTGAGAGCTTGCACGAGATTATGCGGGACACCAAAGGCTGGGTATTTGCGGTAAACCTGATTGTGCGCTCGTACCGCAAAGCGCCGGGGTATATGGGCTATTTGCGGAATGCGATGAAGATGAATATTTTTCAGTTGATGGAGCGGGAGATTTGGGACGGGATTTCCCGGCGGCTGCAAATGTTTCTCATTCGTCTGTCGCTTATCGGGCATTTGTCGGCGGAGCTGATCGAGCTTCTGGCAGAAGGGGACATGGAACTCATTGCGGAAATGGAGCGGCAAAGCGCATACGTGCGCCGCGACATCTATATCAACGCCTACCTTATTCACCCGCTGTTTCTGGAGTTTCTTGCGGCGAAGCAGAATATGCTTACGGAAGATGAAAAGCGGCAGACTTACAGCATTGCCGGAAAGTGGTGCAACACGCACGGGTTTAAGATCGATTCGCTCTCGTACTACGAGAAAGTCGGGGACTACCAATCGATTACCGAAATATTTATTGGCTCACCGCCGCAGATACCCTACGATATTGCCCGTTTCACGGCGGAGATTTTTCAACGTGCGCCGCTTGAAGTTTTTGACAACGTGCTTTTCCTCGCTTCGATACACATACGCACGGTGGTGTGCCAGGGTAAATGGAACGATGCAATTGCGCTGTCGGAGTTTTACAAGTCACGGTATCTGAAACTGCCGCTCGATGAAATCTTTCGCACGATCACTCTCAGCAGTATTTACTTTTGCTGGGGTATATCCCGGCAGCTTATGTGCCTGTTCGATGATGTGTATGATTTTGATCATTATTATAAGCACGTGAGCAAGTGCTTTCTCGAACCCGTTGATCCCGGAATCCACATCAATAAAAATCCCAGCGGGCCGTGGATGTGCGCAGTTGGCTCGTCGCGGAAAGGCGCGCCGGAAGAATACCTGGCAGCGCTCAAGCGGTCGACGGTGTATTTATCACGCTGCTATATTGGCTATGAAATCGGGAAGAACGATCTTGCCCATGCTGAACTGATGTTTTACAAGGGGAATCTCGGCGCTGCCGAGGAGCATATCAGGGAGGCTCTGAACATTGCGCAAGAATCCCGGCAGTTCGGCGTTATTCACCGGGTGTTGTTTTTTATGCTGCGGCTCGCTATCTGTCAGGGGACTTTTCAGAAGGTAGATCAAGCGATTAAGGATATGGACGCTAACCTGCACGAATCTGAATCCGTGGACTACCTGAGCGATTACGATATTACACAGTGCTGGTATTATTGCACGATGGGGATGCCTGAAAAAATCCCTGACTGGCTGACAGAGAATTTTATGCCGTATTCGTTTGCCGGTTTTATCGAAAATCACGCTAATCTTGCAAAATCCCGCTATTTTTATAAGACAAAAAATTACCCGCCGCTGTTGGCGTATATGTACGAAATGCGGCGAAGGGAATCGTACTTGTTTGGGCGCGTTGAAATGCTGGCAATGGAATCCTGCGTTCACTATAAAATGAACGATAAAAAAAAGGCTTTTGCTGTTTTGCAAGAAGCGTACGAGGCGGCATCTCCCAATACTATCTTTATGCCGTTTATCGAGCTTGGAAAAGATATGCGGACATTGACTGCTCTTGCGCTGAAAGAAGGAGGGCACGACATTCCCAAAGTGTGTCTGGAAATGATAAACCGCAAATCTTCTACCTACGCAAAACGGCTGGCGCATATTGTTGCCAAGTACAAACAAGCCAGCGGCATAACGAGCACGGCGATCGTGTCCCAGCGGGAAAGCGAAATACTGCTGGATCTTTCGCACGGTCTTTCCCGCATGGAAATTGCCGCCCACCGCGGGATTTCCATTAACACGGTCAAAATGATCATTAACAGCGTGTACAATAAACTTGGCGCAGAAAACTTCGCGGATGCAATTCGCATCGCCACTGAGCGCAAGGTGATTTAATAGTTCTTTTGTAATCTGCGATGAAAAATATCAATTTGAGAGTTATAAATACCGCAAATAAGGTGTATTTTGCGATACACTTTTTTCGTCTTAGGGTATATTTCGTTTCGATTCTTACACCGTTATTATAGTAGTAGGACAGATGCAAAGAGTTCGCCGTAGAACTTCATTTTTTGGGTTCTCTCTTTAAATCTGTCGTATAGTTAAAAATTATTTAAAAAAGAAAAAGGTTTGCATGAGGGTGAAGCCCAAACACCCTCAGCAAAAACTCCTTTTGATTCGCAAGCGGGTTTATACCCCGTCCATCAGGGCGGGGTTGTTTATTGTTGATATAATGCACTTTTTTCTTGATTTGTTGGTAATTTTGTAGTACAGTAAAAATATAGTAGGTACAAAGATATATGTTATCTGGCTTTAATGACGAGAAAATAGTATCTATAATGGGGGTGCGTTCTCTCTGGGGCAAACGAGCCTGCCGGGAAATAATCAGCCGTTCAGGTGATTTTATTCCGCTGCTTGTTGGTGTCCTTGATAACGCTGTCAGCTCTCCCCAGTCGTTTATTTCAGGTGAAAACCAGACGCATATTCCGGCGGCGCTGTTGCTTGCCCACGTGCGGGCAACGGAAGCTTATCCCTGCCTCGTCAATCTTATTTCGTTTGGCGGCAGCGATACCAGCGTTTTGTGGGGCAGCTTGTTAGCCTCGCACTATCCGTGGATGCTCCGCGATACGTTTAACGGGGAGGCGTTCCTTTTGCCTAAGCTTATCGAGGATCGCTCTACTTCGCCCCAGGCGCGGGCAGCGGCAGTAAAGGCATGGGGGATGCACTATTTTGACGGATGTTTAAGCCGCCAGGAAATTGTCGGCTGTTTTCGCCGCCTTATCCGCGAGGTGTATATCGGCGAGCCAAGTCAAGACGACAAAACAGTGCTGACGTGTATCGCACATTGTATCCGCGAACATCAGCTTGAAGAGCTTGTCGAAGATGTAAAAACCGTCTACGCACGAAACTGCATTGACGAGGTACTGTGCGGCGATGGCAATCACTACGTTAGCGAGTTTAAAAATCCCCGATACAAGGCGGAGGATATACACATTGAGGATGCGATTAAAGTGCTGGAAGCGTACGAATGGTTCAAAGAAAAGGAAGGCGGCACAACTATGGAGAGTGTTTTTTGAAGTTGCGTATTTTAATTATTGGCGGCGCGGGTTATATCGGCAGCCACGTTGTTCGGGAGTTTCTTGATCGTGGGCATAGCGTAACTGTTTTTGATAATTTTTCAAGCGGCCTCCGGGAAAATCTGTTTCCTGAAGCCAATTTTATATACGGCAGCATTATGGATTACCCGGCGCTTGTTAGCGCGTGCCGCGCCACTGTCGATGCGGTGGTGCATTTGGCGGCGTTTAAGGCGGCGGGCGAATCGATGCTGCAGCCGGAAAAATACTCTGTCAACAATATCAACGGAACGGTGAATATCCTGAACGCGATGTCGGAGGCGGGGGTTACGCGTCTCATTTTTTCTTCTAGCGCGGCGGTTTACGGCAAGCCTGAGTACCTGCCCATCGATGAAAAGCACCCGGTAAATCCCGAAAACTATTACGGGTTTACCAAGCTCGAAATTGAGCGGATGATGGAGTGGTACTCACAGCTGCGGGGTATACGTTTTGCGAGCCTCCGTTATTTTAACGCCGCCGGTTACGACGTGAAAGGCAGAATTTCCGGGCTTGAACAAAACCCCGCGAATCTTCTGCCGCTGATTATGGAAACCGCCGCCGGGATGCGGAAAGAGCTTTCGATTTTCGGCAACGACTACGACACGCCGGATGGAACCTGCATCCGCGATTATATCCACGTCAGCGACCTTGCCGCAGGGCACGCTGCCGCGCTGGATTATCTGGGCAGCGAAGGGCGGGACATTACGGTAAACCTGGGCAGCGAAAACGGCTCCTCGGTAACGCAGATGCTGGAATCTGCCCGCCGCATCACAGGCCGCCCTATTCCCGCCACTGTTGCCCCGCGGCGCCCCGGCGATCCTGCTGCGCTGACCGCATCGGCGGCGTTAGCGAGGAAACTCCTCGGCTGGAAGGCCGAACACTCAAGCCTCGACACCCTTATCGCCAGCACGTGGGAAGCTTACAAAAAGCGGGCAGCACCGCTTTAGCCCTTCTCAATCGTGTGCCGCAGCTCCCCCAGCGACACCACGTCAATGCCGGGTTTCAGCGGCCAACCTTCCGGCGCGGGGATAACGACAAAGGTCTGCTGGGGCGCGACATCTTCAAACGCAAGGTAATTACCCTTGCTTAAAACCGGGCTAAACGAGGCTTTGCACTCTATCGCGTACGTTTTTCCGCCGACATTCAGCACAAAGTCAACCTCCGCGCCACCAGCTGTCCGGTAGTGGCAAATCTCCGCGCTGGGAAACCAGCCCCGCAGATTGGAAAGCACGATTTGCTCCCAAATCGCCCCAAACGCCGGATGCCCGGACAACTCGTCGAAAGAACGCAGCCCCAGCAGCGTCGCCGTTATTCCTGAGTCGGCGATGTACACTTTGGGCGCTTTCACAAGGCGTTTACCCAAATTGGAAAACAGAGGGCGAATCACCTCGATCATATAGGTGCTTTCCAGAATATCGATGTATTTTTTCACCGACACCGAGCTAATCCCCAGCGAAGATGCCAGCGTGGAGTAATTGACCGTTTGACCGTTGACGTGCGCCAACATCCGCCAAAGCCTTCCCATAGCGGCGGGGGTAAAGCCTGTCCATTGGAGCAAATCGCGTTCCAGAAACGTAGAGATAAAATCCTCCCGCCACTGGTACGAGACTTCTGCATTAGGGGCGAGAATGCTCCGGGGAAACCCGCCTGAGAAAAAATACTGTTCCATTGTATGCTTTCCCTCGATTTCACCCCACAAAAAGGGAGTGAGGCGTTTGTAGGATATTCTTCCCGCCAGCGACTGCGAACTTTGTTTCAGCAGATCGCGCGAGGCAGACCCCAGAATAAGAAAACTTCCGGGGCGCTGCCATTCGTCAGCAAGGCTGCGGATAAGGGGGAATAGTTCGGGTTTGCGCTGAACCTCGTCAATGCAGATGAGTTTCCCTTTGTTGGAGCTTAAAAACCATTCGGCGTTGTCAAGTTTCTGAAGGTCAGAGGGGCGTTCCAAATCCAGATAGACATACGTGTCGCCAGATTTGCCATGTTTTCCCGCCGCCGTTTGTCCCTTACGTTTCAAAGCCAACTGCTTTACGAGGGTAGATTTGCCGCACTGCCGGGGGCCGGTAACGGCAGTAACCGGGAAATATTTGAGAGAGTGTAAAATGCCAGCTTCCGCGCTGCGCGTATAGTAACGTATATCCATTGTTTTTATCCAGGTAAATTTAAACTTACAGTTTAAATCTGCATAGATAATACTTATATAATCATCCAAGCAAATTTAAAGTAAGACTTTAAATTTACATAGTATAGTATACATCCATAAAGCAAAAAGCGCAAGGTAGCGTGAGTTTCCGGTCATATTGAAAATTTATGCTTGCAGACCTCTATTCATTTAGGGGTATTGGGTTTATGATTAATATGTATGGAGCAAAAAATGGAAATTTCTGTAACGGCGTCTGGTATAATCCAACGCGCTTATAAGGAAGCTAAGGTACGCAGCCACGAGTACCTTACGCCTGAACATATATTGTACGCCGCGCTGGAGTTTGCCGAAATCCGCGATATTCTTCATGGCTGCGGTGTCGACAACTTGCAGCACCTGCGGGAGGGGATGGAATTCTTTTTCGAGAAGAAAATCCCCGTTGCTGCGGGAGTTGATCCTATCAAAACTGTTAATTACGAGTGCGTCATTCACCGCGCGGTGGTTACGATTCAGGCCGCCCAAAAGGGGATACTCGAGGCTTCGGATATTCTCGTGTCGCTGTATGACGAGGAGCGCAGTTATTGCGCCTACTACCTGCGGCAGGTGGAAAAGATAAACCGTTACGATTTGCTCAGTGTTATTTCCCACGGCTATGAAAGCCAGCATCCGGATATTCTACCGCCGCAGCCGGCGAACGCCGAAGCTGATGACGGCGGGCGGGAGCGGATGGAAGAGGATGCGGGTGAATCGGCGGCTAAACAGAAGGCGGGCAAAAAAACCGCGCTTGAAAAGTTTGCCACTGAGCTGACGGCGCTGGCGCGGGAAAATCGGCTGGAGCCGGTTATCGGGCGGGAGGCGGAACTGGAGCGCACGGTGCAGGTGCTGTGCCGACGGCTGAAGAATAACCCCGTTCACGTGGGGGATTCGGGGGTTGGTAAAACCGCCATCACCGAGGGGCTTGCCCAGCGCATTGTCGCCGGGAAAGTTCCACCGCCGCTGCGGGGTTTTGCGATTTTTTCCCTTGATATGGGGGCGCTTGTTGCGGGGACAAAGTACCGCGGTGATTTTGAGGACCGGATTAAGCGCGTGGTCGAGGAGATGTTGAAAAAAGAAAAGGCGATTCTTTTTATCGATGAAATCCACACGCTCGTTGGCGCGGGTTCTGTTTCAGGCGGGGCGCTCGATGCCTCTAACCTTCTGAAGCCCGCTCTGACCAGCGGGCGCTTGCGCTGTATCGGCTCGACAACGCACGAGGAATACGGCAAGTTTTTTGAAAAAGACCGGGCGCTTTCCCGCCGCTTTCAGAAGATCGACATTAACGAGCCGAGCGAAGACGACGCGATAAAGATCATTCTGGGGCTGAAGGTTAAATACGAAGACTACCACAAGGTGCAATACTCCGATGAAGCTGTCGAAGGTGCGGTGCGCCTGTCCGCCCAGTACATCACCGAGCGGCGGCTGCCGGACAAGGCAATCGACGTTATCGACGAGGCGGGGGCTTTTGTCCGCATCGAAGCCTACAAGAGCGGCTCAGGCGGCGCGGCAGATACGCCTGACGCGGCGGTCAACGAAGCATCTGGCACTGCGGCGGCTGACGCTGCCGACGGGCTGCCAACGATCACCAGCGTGCAGGAAGGCTCTGTCGAAAAAATCGAGATTGGACTTCCGGTGATAGAAAGCGTGGTTTCAAAAATCGCGCGTATTCCCGAACGCTCTCTTGGTGAAAACGAGAAGGACAAGCTCCGCTGTCTGGAAAGCCGCCTGAAAGAGCGTATTTTTGGGCAGAACGAAGCGGTTGCGGCGGTTGTTAAGGCGGTTAAGCGCTCGCGGGCGGGCTTTCGCGACGCGAACAAGCCCGTGGCGAACTTCCTGTTTGTCGGCCCAACCGGTGTCGGCAAAACGGAGCTGGCGCGAAGTCTTGCCGATATTCTTGGGGTGTCTATGCACCGTTTTGATATGAGCGAGTATCAGGAAAAGCATACTGTTTCCCGCCTTGTCGGCGCGCCGCCGGGCTACGTCGGTTACGAGGAAGGCGGACTTTTAACCGATGTCATTCGCAAACAGCCCCACGCGGTGGTGTTGCTTGACGAAATCGAAAAGGCTCACCCCGATATTTACAATATTTTGTTGCAGATTATGGATTACGCGACGCTGACGGACAACAACGGCAGGAAGGCGGATTTCCGCAACGTTGTGTTGATTATGACCAGCAACGCCGGGGCGCGGGACATTGGTAAGAGTTTGATCGGGTTTGGCGAGCGGCTGATGGACGAAAGCGCAGTTGACGGGGCGGTGGAAAAAATCTTCACGCCTGAGTTCCGCAACCGCCTTGACGCGGTTGTCCGCTTCGGGCATCTGTCGCAGGAGATTATGGTTTCGATTGTCGACAAGGAACTTGCCGTTTTCGCCGGGCAACTGGCGGAGAAAAACGTAACGCTCGACGTTACCGCCGCGTGTAAAAACCAACTGGCGGCGGAGGGCTACAACAAGGAGTTCGGCGCGCGCAACGTTGGGCGTGTGGTTGAGGAGCGGATTAAATCGTTCTTTGTAGATGAGGTTCTCTTTGGGCGGCTTGAGTCGGGAGGGCAGGCTCAGGCGGATTACGTTGACGGGGAATATCGGATTGACATCGCTGCACCGGGCAAGCCGGGTACATCGAAAGCTCCGTTGGCGGAATGTGCGGAAGCGTAGAAAATCTCCCGAACGGGCCGGATGAGAATTTCCCGTACCTTGACGAAAACGAGCGCTTTTCGTTTCCCGATCCCGCACAGGCGCAGCACGACAGCGTTGTCGCGTGGGGCGGAAACCTTTCGCCGGGGATGCTCCTGTCCGCCTACGAGCAGGGGCTTTTCCCGTGGTACTCCGAAGGCGATCCGGTCATCTGGCATTCGCCTGACCCGCGTTTTGTGCTGTTCCCCGAAAACCTGCATGTTTCCGCTTCGATGAAAAAGACTCTGCGCCGGGGCGAGTTCAACGTAAGCTTCGACCGCGATTTCCGCGCCGTCATTACCGCCTGCGCGCAAACGTGCCGCCCCGGGCAGGATGGCACGTGGATAACCGCCGATATGATCGCCGCCTACACCAAGCTCCACAGTCTGGGCTGGGCGCACTCGGCGGAGGCGTACCGTGCGGGGGAGCTTTCGGGCGGCTGTTACGGTATCCGCATGGGAGACGCTTTTTTCGCGGAATCGATGTTTTTCCGTGCGTCAAACGCGAGCAAGGCGGCGCTGCTGACGCTGGCGCAAACATTGTTCGCCCAAGGCGTGCGCTTTATCGACTGCCAAGCCTACACCCGCCACGTGCAGAGTTTGGGCGCGGTGGAAATCAGCCGCTGCAGCTTTCTTGCTCTGCTGCGGGAAACGAGGGAATCTGGTCTTTATGAAAGATAAGCAAAAAAAACCCGACGCAAAAATCAATGACGAACGCGCGGGAATTCTCCACCCGGAACAACCGCTCGATGAGGACAACCGCGACACCGCGTTGCGCCCGCGCAGCCTCGCTGAATTTATGGGGCAAGCGGCGATGAAGGAAAACCTATCGGTGTTTATAAGGGCGGCAAAAGAGCGCGGCGAAAGCCTTGACCACCTTTTTTTAACCGGACCTCCGGGGCTGGGAAAGACGACGTTGGCGCAGGTTGTCGCCCACGAGCTGCGGGCGGATTTCCGGGTTACTTCCGCACCCGCCCTTGAAAAGCCCAAAGACCTTGCGGGGCTTTTGACTACGCTCACGGAGAAAACCGTTTTTTTTATCGACGAGATTCACCGCCTCAAACCCGCTATCGAAGAGATGCTGTACATTGCGATGGAAGATTACGAGCTGGACTGGATTATCGGGCAGGGGCCGAGCGCGCGCAGCATTCGCATTCCCATCCAGCCGTTTACGCTAGTGGGCGCAACCACGAAGGCGGGCAACGTTTCAAGCCCGCTGATCAGCCGCTTTGGGATTACATGCCGCTTTTCGTTTTATGAACAGGCGGATATGGAAGCCATCGTTCGGCGCTCGGCGGGAATTCTCAACATCGCCATTGAAAGCGATGCGGCGGCGCTCCTTGCGCGTTCGGCGCGGGGAACGCCCCGCGTGGTCAACCGGCTTTTGCGCCGCGTCAGGGATTTTGCGCAGGTGCTGCCCGCTGGAACGGCGGCTGGCGGGAGCCAGCTTATCACCACAGAGATTGTTGCCGAAAGCCTTTCGCGCCTTGAAATAGATTCGCTGGGGCTTGAAAAATACGACCGGGAAATACTGAAGCTTATCATCAACCGCTACGGCGGCGGGCCGGTGGGCGCGGAAACCCTTGCCATTTCAATCGGCGAGTCTGTCGATACGCTGGAAGATTACTACGAGCCGTACCTGATTCAGGCGGGCTTGATTCAGCGAACACCGCGCGGCAGGATGGTTACCGCGCTTGCCTACGAATATCTGGGCGTAAAGCCGCTTAATCCGCGCAGCGAAGCGGGAGGGCTTTTTGCAGACTGACGATTTTACCTTTGAACTTCCCGAAGAACTAATTGCCCAGCATCCGCCGTCTGAGCGCGGGCAGAGCAGGCTGATGGTGATGGATAGAAAAACTCACCGCCGCTATCATCGGATGGTGCGTGACCTACCTTCGCTTATCGAGCCGGGAACGCTCATGGTATTTAACAACTCGCGGGTGCGGCGGGCGCGCATCGCGGGGCTGTCTGAAGCGGGCGGGAAACCGGGCGAAAAGCCGAGCGAGTTTCTGCTGGTCAAGCGGCTGGATGAGCTGTGCTGGCAGGTGATGGCAAAGCACTCCAAACGCCGCAAGAGCGGTAGCCGCTACCTGTTTGACGGCGTTTGCGCGGAGGTTCTGCCAGCCGCCGCCAATCCGGGCGGGGAAGGGGAGGGGACACTGACCCTGCGCTTTGACCGCCCGATAGATGATGCGTGGCTCGACATTCACGGGCACATCCCCCTGCCGCCGTACATCAAGCGGGCGGACTCGCGCGACGACAGCGAGCGTTACCAGACGGTATACGCCAAAGATCACGGCTCCGCCGCCGCGCCAACCGCCGGGCTGCACTTCACTGCCGAACTTTTGGCGAAACTGGAGCAAGCAGGGGTGCAGAGCGAGTTTATCACCCTGCACGTGGGAATCGGCACGTTTCTGCCGGTGAGGACTGCCAGAATCGAAGACCACTTTATGCACGAGGAACATTATACTATCAGCGATGAAACTGCCCGCCGCATCGAACAGGCGAAAGCCGAGGGGAGAAAAATCCTCGCGGTGGGAACAACGAGCGTCCGCACGCTGGAGTCAGCGTGGCAGGAAAACCTGTCCAGCGGCGGTGGCGGTGGAAGTCTGCGGCGGGGAGACGGCAGCACGGCGATTTTTATTTATCCCGGCTACAGGTTTAAGGCGGTTGACGCGATGTTTACGAACTTCCACACGCCCAAGTCCACGCTCCTTATGCTGGTTGCCGCCTTCGCAGGGCGGGACTTCGCGCTGGAAAGCTACAGCGAGGCGGTTCAGGAACGCTACCGCTTTTTCAGTTACGGCGATGCATGTCTGATTGTGTAGGGAAAACGGCAGACAAGAAATCTTTCAAACAAACGAGCAATCCCCC
>WQZT01000021.1 GCA_009780595.1 Treponema sp.
ACGGGACATGAATGTCCGGGACATAAATGTCCGGAACAAAAAGCCCGCCCTGCCAGACATCCTGTTCGCTTTATCGCAGGGGAAATGCCTGCGGGCGGAATTGCACACGCAAGCCGCCACACATTCCCCGCGAGGAATGTACGGATCGGGGCTGGTGGTGTTCAACCCGCCGTGGACACTGCACGCCGCCTGCGAAGAAGCGTTGCCGTACCTTGCAAAGACGCTGGGCGGCGCAAACGGCGGCTGGCGGCTGGAGCAGAAATAGTCGGATATGTTACCGCATCTGAACAACAGCCGTCTAAAAAATCTACAGAGTATCAAAAAACCATCTTTTTTACAAAAAATGTATCATTTCCCACTTGCACCACAATCTATTGTATGATACAGTGAGAAACTCGGTAAAAAAGTGCCATATATGGTGAAGTATAGTAAAGATATGAGGTGTTACAGGCGTGCGGTGTCCCCATTGCGGTAGTTTTGACGATAAAGTGATAGACTCCCGAACCTTAGCCAACGGCGATGCAATCAGACGGCGGCGGGAATGTTGCGGGTGCAGTTATCGTTTTACCAGCTACGAGCGGACGGAGGACAAGCAGCTTATGGTGGTTAAGCGGAGCGGCCGCCGCGAACCATTCGACAGAGCAAAAGTAGAGCGGGGTATAACCAGAGCGCTGGAAAAACGCCCTGTTTCTCAGATGAGTATCGAACGGCTCATCAACGAGATTGAAGATCAGGCAATGACCGGAAGGCTCAACCACGAAATTGATGCTGCAGCCGTTGGTAACCTTGTACTGGAAAAATTGGCGGAGTTGGACAAGGTTGCATATATACGGTTTGCCTCTGTGTACCGTCAATTTGAGAATTTAGACGAGTTTGTTCAGGAAATTAAAAAAATAGAAGGAAATTTTCACCATGAATAAGCAAAAGCTTTCAGCAGAAGCTTATCCTTGAGGTTATTGAAAAGGGTTAGCTGGCGGGGGAGACACTTTTTCTGAAGTGTTCCGGCTAACTCTTTTCAGTTTTTTTCACACGAATACGGTATAATCTAGGCGATGACAACAACAACAGAAAATCTGCTTGAAGAAGGCTTGGCAAAAATCGGCATTGGCGAGAACGTGATGAAACGCACGGTGGAATTGCTTGCCCGCTACATCGAAGAGCTGGAACTGTTTAATCCCGCGTACGGACTTGTAAAAGTGCGCGACCGCCGGGAATTGATTGTAAAACATATTTTAGATTCTCTTGCGCCGCTGTCGATGTTGCGCACCCTTCATCCGCAGCCGCGCATTGCCGATGTCGGATCTGGCGCGGGACTTCCGGGAATACCGCTGGCTGTTTGCTTAGGCGGCGCGCAGTTCACGCTCATCGAGCGGATGGGACGGCGGGCGGGCTTTTTGCGAAATGTGCTGGCAGTGCTTGGGCTTGCTAACGTTGAGGTCGCGGAAGCTGAAATGGAAACAATAAGCCCCGCCGGATGTTTCGATATTGCCGTGTTTCGGGCGTTCAGGCCGCTTGACCCCGCTATCTTCAAAGGGCTGGCAAGACTGCTTACGCCTGGCGGGGTTCTCGCTGCCTACAAAGGCCGCCTCGATTCAGTACAGGAAGAAATGTCTGCCCTGCTTGCCGCGCTTGATAAAACCACGCACACTTGCATCGGCAGTTGGGAGGCGGTTCCGCTTGAACCGCCTTTCGCAGAAGAGCAGCGCTGCCTCCTTACCATACGGCTTGTGCCGTAGGCGTCAGGCGGCAAACCGCGCTGTTAGTTTCGTATCGTCTGCCAGACAAGGCTCTGCTCAAAACCGCCAATTTCCGCAATCAGATGCCGCCAATGGTTGGCTTCATCCTTCGAGGGGTACGGGCCGACGCGCACCCGAAACCAGTTATCGTTTCCCGTTGCCCGGTTTTCGATAATCGATGTGATGCCTCTGCCGGCAAGGGCATCCTGCGCTTTTTCGGCATTCGCCATTGTGGTGAACGAACCAGCCTGAACCCAGAAATCATTTTGGACAGAGCCGGGGCGAGGCGGCGGAGTTACACTGCGGCGAGCGGATGCTGGCGCGGCATTGATTGACGCGGGCTCGGCTGTTGACGGAGTGGTAACGCGCGGCGTGGCAGCAACGGGTGCCGCTGGCTTAGGCGCTGCTGGTGCTGGCACAGGTTTAGATGCGGGTGCTGGCTTAGCGGGCGCTGGCGTAGGTGCAATCGGGCGGGCAGGTGGCGGTGTGCCGGGGACAGCCACGGCGCTTGGGGGCGACACGGTGATCACACGGGGTTCATCCTGCGTGCGAATTCCTTCAGGCGCGGGCAGCAGCCCCAAATTGTCAACGGGAACTCTCACGAGTTCCACCGGATCAACCATTGGTGAAACAGGAACAGGCAGCGTTTGTACAACCTGCGGTTCAACAGGAGCAGCCGGAATAGCCGTTCCGCCGGGAGCTGGATACAACGCAACAGTTGTCGGAGCAACCACCGGGTCCTGAGGGGTAAAGACAATCGCCGCTCCGATAGCTATCACCAAAAATATACCCGCAGAAATCGACACTAACAATAACTTTCTCTTTTCCATATTCACACCTTATTTGCAACGTTTGCAACTTGCCCGATTCCCGCAAGGGAAAGGATTTCATTGATACGGTTTTCCAGCGCCGCCTCCAACCCTTTACTTGTAAAGCCGGAGCGCCACGAGTTTTCTACTTTGTAAATATCGGCATTCCCTGAAGAATATTGAGCGCGAAATTCTCGCTGGCTGGAAAACCGTTTCAGTAAAACTGCCAACGGCAGACGATCCCGCTTGCGGGCGCGAAACAGCCGCGTAAGAAAACCGGCCTGCACAAGGATAATCGCATCGAGCGAGCCAAACGCCGCCGTGCGGTGCAGCAGCGCCGCATTTATCACGCAGGACTTTCCCGCACGGTGCTCGCCGGCTATCCACGCAAGCGTCCTGCGATTAACGACGGGGTGGATAATTTCTTCCAG
This sequence comes from Treponema sp., assembly GCA_009780595.1. GTDB lineage: Bacteria > Spirochaetota > Spirochaetia > Treponematales > Breznakiellaceae > WRKT01. The sequence continues at coordinate 2,977 of WQZT01000021.1, forward strand.
CGCGGCAAGCTCCACGGCTTTGCCGAACACTTTCGCGCCAAGCCGCGCGCGGTGGACATTCCCCGCTTCATCCAGAATATCACTGCCAAAACGGGCAGCCAAATGCACCCGTTCCTCGTTAATCACCTCGTGCCCCAGCTTGTCCACATCCAGCACGGCAAGCCCCCGCGCCTGCAAAAGCCGCGCGATATGATTTTTTCCCGCACAGTAATATCCTGTCAGTCCGATGATTTTGACAGTCTTTTTTTCATCCATAATATCCATAATAATAAAGGTGGGTCTCCCTATATTGATATTCGGCATGTTTCCGATTATTATATCCTATGGTTGTCAAGACTGATTTGTACTCAATACTAGTAGCGTATGCATATAAAAACAATTCACCGTACATTGGTGTAAATGCCTTTCTTGATTTTATCGAGAACTATGCAAAAAAGCTTTCTGAAGAGAACCCCGAATGGCTTGCGTGGGTCAGGGACAAAACCTCGATATTCTGGCAGGAGCTGACGGTTCTTACAGAAAGAGGTCGTTGCCAGTTGCAATCCGATGCCAGCGAGCAGCGCATCTACCTCTGCGATTACCACACGCAGCGAATTCAGAAAGCCTACGAGAATTCCGAACAAAGTGCATCCCAGCCCTTCCCCAGCGAAAGCTCGCTGGGCTCTCCAATACCCGACGACCAGAAACGTACACTAAAATGGGACGACACCCTGCTTGCGTATCTGTTTGAGCCGCATTCCTCCGACAATTCCGCACAAATCTTGGTGATTACGTTCCCCGATGGTTTACCTCACGCGCTGGTACTGCCGGATATGATTCCCCAAAAACTTACAGAAATCGCACTGTTAAAAATACGGCATTACCTTCGCAAAGACGGCGATGCAGAATTCATCCTCCGAAAGCTCATACCTCAATTTCACGGCAGAGAAGCAAGTCTGCGCGATCAGTTTAACCAGCTTCTGATTCGCCCGCTGGATTGTTTTCGGATAATGGAAACAGGCGGAGAATTTGTCAGCCTGTTCTGGATGTATTTTTGCATCGCCTTAAAGAAGGATATAAAAACAAGAAAAGGGGGTGAGAGCAACGAAATTGCGGCATCTCAGGCTGCATACGTTATCGACACGATAAACGCGTATTACAAAGTACTTGCCACGAAACAGCGTGAGAAGGAGCTGGCCTTTAAGTGTTTGGAGGCTCGTCTCGCCAAGCCGCCGTTTGATTATACGCTGGATCAAATTTCTAAGTTTACCAATAACAAGGGGGTTCTTCTTTTAAGCCAGTATTCGGAAACCGCTCTTGAAGAATGGCTTAAAAGAAAAAGCACCGAAAACGAGCAAAACGCGCTGCCGCCGTTGCTCATTATGCGAAACGCGCGGGGCGATCAGTATTTCGTTCTGAAAACTAAACTTCTCTCGCTGTGCTCAAATCTTCTGGGTATGGCGCGCAGCCAAGTGAAGGAAGCGCTTTCCAAACACTGGAGCAAACTGATTTCGGAATTCTCCAGCGAACCTGCAATGGAGAACGACGATCAGTTTGAAAAGCTGCTTGTCGCTTTGGTTGAAAAGCACTCGCCCTTGCTGGCTACGTTGCTGGATGATCCCAAGTTGCAACTGGTGTGCCACGAGGCCGAGCAGAAAGACAGCAACATTACGCCCAGCGTTGTAAAGCTATTTGACAATGGGCGGCTGCTCCCTTATTCCACGTTGTTGTTCATTGAACGCAAGTCGCTTTTGTTTGATGTCAAACTTATGCTTCCCCTGTGGTACTCCATTCCCTTTCTCACTGCCCTCATCGGCTTTTTCAAAAATCTGTCTAAAAAGAAAGGGAAAACTGTCAAAGCAGCGGATGAAGAGACCAAAGAGAGCGCCAATAGTATTGATTTTGAAAGCGAGCAGAAATCTGCTGTGCAGCTTCTTATTGAAGAACTTGTGCCTGAAGGATTTACCCTGGACAGTTATATGGGAGAACTTGAAAGACGCTGGGGCTGGCTGATTGACAAACGGGCGCAGCAAAACCTTGTCCGCGATGTAAAGTCCCTGATCCGCGATGACTACCGCAGAAATATGCAGAATAAAAAGCAACTGAAACTAACCCGACAGGCACTCAGTGAAATGGCAAAAACTATAATAGACAGCGCGCCGTCTCTTGCTTCAATAAACGGTAAGGATTCACTCATCCTGTACGCGGAGATGTACCTTTTAAGCCTTAAAGTAAATAGCAAATAACAGCACATTAAGGAGAAAAAACAAATAGCCGCGAAACCCGCGCTACTTCAAGCAATGCCACACCGGAACAGAGAGCTTGCTGGGAAACGGATTTGACCTTGAAAAATCGGGAAGCCAGTTTGCGTCTGTTATCAGGTCTTGAATAAACCCGTTTTCAATACCAAACTCGTCAAGCATTTCAAGCACGGCATCGTACTCGTCCTGCGTAATAAATCGCCCGGGGATTTCCGCTTTCACGTTCGGTATCTGCACCGGGGTGTACTGCGTCATGAGCGAAAGCATTGCGCGATCGCCGCCACCCGCCCCGCGCCCGGCGCAATTATCGGCAAACCAGCGGATAACAGCGCGGGTGCCTTCAAGCCGGCCGGGAATCACAAGGTGGCGAATTATCACCCCTTCGAGGATCACGTTGGGCGTGTTGCGAATGCCTTTGCCCGCACCAAAGCGCAACGGGCGCGCGTTCATCATTGCGAGGATTGCGGCAGTGGCGCTTTCAGGATAATTCGGGGCGTTGAAATACTTTTTGGCAACATCTGCATCGAGCGTTTTCAGGTCGGGCAAATACACGTCGATAACGTCTTTCAGCAGCTCGAGCGTTTCCGCGCCTTCGTAGCCAGAGGAATTCCACAGCACCGGAATGGAAAGCCCCTGGTTTCGGGCAGCCTGTACGCCCCAGATGAGCGCGGGCGCGGTGTGGCTTCCGGTAACAATGTTGATATTTTCCGCGCCGATGTTCTGAAGTTCAAGGCAAATCCGCGCAAGTTCAGCGGTATCCACAACCCGCCCCGATTCGCAGGTGTCGCTTACTTTTCCGTGCGCGTGCTTGCCCTGCGAGAGCTGAAAGTTCTGGCAAAACACGCAGCCGAGGTTACAGCCAGAAACGAAAATCGTCCCCGAACCGCCCAACCCCCGCACCGGAGGCTCTTCCCCGTTGTGAATACCAGCGTACCCTATTCGTAAAGCGGCAGTTTCGCCGCAAAAGCCCCGCGTGCCAGCATCGCGATCAACGCCGCAAGAACGAGGGCATAGTTTGCAATTATTATATAAAGCCATTGTTCACTATAGCACACATGGCGTGCCGCTTACAATTTAATATTGCCGGAAGAGCAACTGGGGGTTGACATAATTTCTCTTGTTTTGATACATTGTGAAAACTTATGAATGAAAGATGCTGTCAGGGTATGCGGAGCTCGCAACGCAACGCAACGCAACGCAACGCAACGCAAATATTGTAACACATTGATTATTTTTTGCCTAGCGTTTTTTCGTATAATTTTCAGAAAACTTCGATTTTCTTCAACATTGCGCTTGTTGCAACAAGTGGAATATGCTATAGTGCTGGCATATAATTTACTATATAAAATGATTATCACCGTAACAACTTGCCGTGACGGCTGTTATACATGATAGATAAAGGAGTTTTAATGAGCCGTGTACTTCGGGCTTTTCTGCCGATTGTTGCTATCTTCTGTGCCTCGCTTGCTGCCAATGCCCAAACCCCACCATCACCTGAAACGCCGCTCCATATCACGCCAAAAGATGCGGTTGATATGGTAATCAGGAACAACCTGAGTCTTGAAACGGCGCGGATCAGTCTGGGCATACAGAAGCGGCGTGCTGACCTCGTGTGGAACCAGTTTCTGCCCACCGTGGGCGTTGACGGAACCGCAAGCCGCGCCAACCAGCCCAACACCACGCCGGGAATGACGATACCGCTTCCCGCTCCGTTCCCTCCAATAGAGACTCCATCAAGAACTCTTCCCCAGTGGAATTTGACGGGCAGGTTTTCTGCCAATCTTGATTTCAGCTTCGCCCTCATTCAAGGAATAGCCGCCATCAGGAACGAGTACCTGGGGGGTATTGTTACGTTTGAAAAGGCGCAGCTTAAAATAGAGCAGGGTGTACTAAAAATGTACAATAATATCCTGCTGTTGCAAGCCAATCTTGCCCTTTTGGAAGAAAGCTACCTTAATACACAGCGGCAAGCGATACAGGCTGAGGCGAGTTTTCGAGCTGGGCTTGCCCCGCGTCTGGTGTGGCTTCAGGCGCAGGTTGCCGTGGAAAATATGCGCCCGGCGGTAAACGACCTGCGAAACAACCTCGAAAGCCTCACCGGGAATTTTGCCCTGCTTTTGGGGCTGCCGTACGACACGTTATTTTCGCTCCAGCCCATCGCCTTTGGAACTTCGGCTATTCCCGGCGACACAGCCGCGCTCATTTCCCAGGCTGCCGCTGGAAAGCCGGACATTCGGGAGCTTCGCGCTGCCATTGTTGCCCAGCAATCCCAGCGAAAGGCGTTGCGCCTTCAGCACTTCACGCCGTTTCTCCGCCTCAGTTGGGTAACCTCGTCAATGTTTAATCCCCAGCTCGACCCGTTCACGGACAATCTTTTTAGCGGGGACAACTGGCAGCCGGGCGGTCAATTTGCCCTTACGTTGGGGATGAACCTTAACAGTTTATTTCCCTTTACCAAAGAAGGCCAACAGCGCCGTGAACTGGACGATTCCCTGCGGATACAAAATATCCGTTTGGCTCAGGCAATTCAGGAAACCGAGCTGGAAATTTTCACAACGATCAATTCGCTTGAACGAATCCGCGTTACGACGGAAGTCCAGCAGGCGACAGTTTTCCTGGCGGAAGAATCCTTCCGTTTGTCGGAAGAGGCGTTCCGCGCCGGACTTCAGGATTTTATGGCGGTGCAGAACGCAGCACTCGCGCTCGATCAGGCGCGGCTGAGAGTTCTTACCGAACAGTTTAATTATCTAAATTATCTTATTGATTTAGAATATTCGTTGGGTATTCCGTTTGGAACGTTAAGTTCTTCGGGAACTTCAAGTTCCGGAACTAGTAATAACTAATTGGAGTTTGTAATGATATTGAAACAAGTTGGCTTGAAAAATCAGGCGGCAGTTGTGTGTCTTTTGCTACTAGCAATTTCAGGCTTTTCGGGATGCGGTTCTCGTGGAAAGAACGCGAATGAGCCAGTTGTGCAAGAAGCCGCCATCTACGCGGTGAACACCACTACGGCGGCGCACGGGCGTATTCGGGATCATTTTGCACTGTCCGGCGATATTATTGCCGCCTCGACGGTGGATGCTTTTTCGGATGCCGCAGGGCGTGTCAGCCGCCTCTTTGTGAGCGTGGGCAGCCGCGTGCAGCGAGGTGATCCCATCGCCGAAGTAGACCCTTCGCGGCCGGGGATGGAGTTTGTTCCGAGCGTTGTTAACGCCCCCGTTGCAGGAACGATTGTCGCACTTCCGGCACAACTTGGAATGACGATAACTCAGGCTGTCCCGCTGGCGCGTATCGCCGCTGGCAATGGTCTTGAAATACGGCTTTTTGTCGCCGAGCGGTTTATTTCCAAAGTCGCGCTCGGACAACTGTGCGAAATTGTCCTGAACGCCTGGCCGGGCGAAGTCTTTACCGGAAGGATTATTGAACTGAGCCCCACGCTCGATCAGCTTGCCCGCACGATGGAAATCCGTGTGCGGGTGGAAAATCCCGGCACGCGGCTGATGGCGGGAATGTTCGCGCAAGTGCGTATCATCGTTCAGCAGCGGGATGGCGCAGTGCAAATCCCCGCCTCCGCGATGATTACCCGCTTTGGTGAGCAGTTTATTTTCATTGTAGATAATTCCGAGCCCGATGCTCCCATTGTTCGACGGCGGGATATTGTGCCGGGCATTGTTATCGACGGAGTAATGGAAGTTCTGCAAGGGCTTTCAGGCGACGAAGAAGTTGTCCTGCGCGGGCAAAGCATCATTCATGATGGCGCGCGGGTAAATGTTGTCGACCGCACTCCGCCAGTCAACACATATTAAAAGGGGACACTATGTCTTTTGCGAAATCAATCGTATCAAGACCGACGACGGTCTTTATAATTTTCCTCCTTCTTGTCGGAATGGGGGTGTTTTCTCTGCGAAACTTGGCAGTAGACCTTTACCCGGAAATCAGTTTTCCCACGGTGCTGGTAATTACACCGTACCCGGGCGCTGGTCCTGAGGAAGTTGAGCGTTCCCTTGTCCGCCCGTTGGAGGCGGCATTTGCCGGGCTGTCGGGGCTGGAGAAAATGGCTTCATCATCACAGCAAAATTCCGGCAGGGTAACACTCAACTTTACCTTCGGGACAGACTTGGTTGACGCGACAAACTCCATCCGCGATGCCCTGGAGCGGGTACGAAACGCCCTGCCCGACGGCGCGGAAATGCCCATTATTTTCAGGTTTGACCCCGCGATGATTCCAATCGTCGGGCTTATGATATCCGGAAACCGCACGCCGGAGGAACTGCGCGAACTCGCAGAGGACTACATTGTCCCCCGCATAGAGCAGACTCCCGGCGTTGCCACTGCGTCTCTTATCGGCGGGCGGGAAAGAATTATCCGCGTGGAGATTCCGCAAAACCGGCTGGAAGCGTACGGGCTTACGGTAACGCAGATTCAGCAGGTGCTGGCGGCGCAAAATGTGCAGATTTCCGCCGGAACGATTATCGAAAACGACCTTTCGTTTATCCTTACCACAATGGGCGAATTTACCTCGATAGAGCAAATTGCGAACACGGTCGTTTCCCACCGGGGCGGCGGTATGTCAGGCGGGCAGGTAACGCTGCCACAGCGTGTGCAACTGCGCGACCTCGCCGATGTGTTCGAGAGCTACCGTGACGAAACGAGTACGGTTCTGGTAAACGGCAACAGTTCGGTGATGCTGTTCGTGCAACGGCAGAGCGGAGCGAACTCTGTGCAAGTTGCCCGTGACCTTCGTACCCGCCTTGGCAGAATGACCGGCGGGGAACTGCCGCCTGACATCGGCATTGTCGAGCTTTTTAACACCACTGATATGGTAGAAAACTCGCTGAATCAGGTAACATCCACCGCCGTTTACGGCGCGATTTTGTGCGTGCTGGTGCTGTTCCTGTTCCTGCGCGCTGCCAAACCCACGATCATCATCGGGATAAGCATTCCGGTTTCCATTGCCATCACGCTGATGGTAATGTACTTTGCGGGGCTTACGCTGAACCTTATGACGATGGCGGGGCTGATTTTGGGAATCGGGCTTTTGGTCGACAACTCAATCGTTATTCTTGAAAATATTTACCAGTACCGCGAAAAAGGCGCGAAGCTGAAAACTTCGGCGATACTTGGCTCGAAAGAAATGCTCCTTGCCATCATGGTTTCCACGCTGACAACCATCTGCGTTTTTGCACCGATGATTATGTTCCAGAGCACACTCGGCGTTTCCGGCGAGATGTTTTCAGGCCTTGCCTTTACGGTGGTTATCTCGCTGACAATTTCGCTGTTTACTGCCGTGTTTCTTGTACCGGTGCTTGCCAGCCACTATTTGCCGCTCGTTACGCGCAAGCAGAAACCGCTGACGGGGACTTTGGCAAAAATCGACCGCGTGTTCGACAATTTTCTTAAATGGCTGGACAATAGTTACCGCCGCCTCGTTGACAAAATACTCAGGCGCAAGGCGATCGTTGTCATCACCATTGCCGCGATTTTTGTCGGCAGTATTTTTCTGATTCCCGTTGTTGGCTGGGTTTTTATGCCCGCGTTTGAGGACGACGCAGTCATTGTCAGGGCAACACTTCCGGTTGGTTCTCCGTTGCCGCAGACTGAAGCCATTTTGCGGCAGCTTGAGACAATTGCCAAAAACGACATTCAAGGTTACGAAGCTTTGATAGTGAACGCCGGCCCCGGCGGTCTTTTCGGGCGGGGCAACAGTAACTCAGGAACGCTGCGGATCAACTTGCCCCGTTTCAAAGACCGGATCGAAAGCGCCGAGGAGATTAAAAATATGTTGCGCGGACAGTTTCACAATTTCCCCGGCGTGGTTTTTAACTTTGAAGCGGCCTTTGGCGGCGGAATGGGCGGAAGCAGCGCGCCGATTCACATCAAGCTCCACACTGACGATCTTGTCCGCGGGAAAGAAACGGCTGACAAGATAGCCGCACTGCTTACCGAACGGCTGCCCAATATCACTGAACCAGAAGTCGATCTCAACGACGGTCTGCCGCAAATCGAGATAATCATTAACCGCGACAGAATGTACGCGCTGGGGCTAAATGCCTTTACCGTCGGCAGCGAGATTAGAGCGGCGGTTGACGGCATTACTGCCACCCGCTTCAGAACAGGCGGCAGGGACTTTAACGTTGTCCTTATCCTTGCGGAAGCAGACCGCAGCACGCGCCCTGCCCTCGACCAGATTTTTGTCAACAGCCCCATTGCGGGCCGTGTCCCGCTTTCCAGCTTTGTCCACTACCAGGAGGGAACCGGGCCCATCACCATACGGCGGGAAAACCAGGGGCGAATTATCAATATTACCGCTGGTGCGGCGAAGGGAACAAGAGTCAACGTTTTACAGCAGGAGGTTGTATCGCTGATAGCTTCGGAAATTCCGGTGGAGGATGGCTTGATTATCGACTTTGGCGGTGATCAGGAGGAGTTAAAAAAAATGATGATCAGCTTTGCATTTATCGCGATTTTGGCAATCGTGCTTGTGTTCGGTATTATGGCAAGCTTGTTTGAATCGTTCAAAGCACCTTTCATCATCATCTTTACGATACCGCTTTCGCTGACCGGAATTGTACTGATTTACCTTTTAACCGGGGACACGTTCAACGCGCTAACGGCGGTCGGGCTCTTGGTGCTGATTGGAATAATCACGAACAACGGTATTGTTTTGGTGGACTACACCAACCTTCTACGAAAGCGGGGAATGCCCCTGCACGAGGCTTGCGTTGAGGCGGCAGGAAGCCGTCTGCGCCCGATTCTGATGACGACTGTCTCCACGATTTTGGGGCTTGTGCCGATGGCGTTTTTCCCCGGCGAAGGCTCGGAGCTGGTCTCGCCAATCGGTAAGACGGTTTTGGGCGGGCTTTCGTTTGGAACACTGATGACGCTGTTCCTGATGCCCACCGTTTATTTTATTATGAACAAGCGTAGCGATGAGCGAGCGGCGAAGGCTCTTGCCCGCCGGGAACGGATTGCCGCAGGGCAGCGCCGCAAAGACGTTCAGCCCGGCGCAGGTACTGGCACGCACGGCGTGTACGACGGGGCAACTGCCACGCCGCCCGTACAACTTAATCCCAAGGAGGCTGGCGTATGATACGGCTCGAAATAATCGCAAATCAATCTGTCGAAGAAAACATTCTGGAAGCCCTCAAAATTGAAGGGGTCGGCAAGTATTACACGAAATATCCGAACATACTGGGAGTCGGCTCTTCCGGCTCCCGCATGGGCGACGCGATTTGGCCTGAAGAAAACTTCGCGCTGGTTATCTGGTGCGAGGAAGAAGAAGGGCGGCGGATAGAACACGTGATAGCACACATAAAGAACCGTTTCCCCAACGAGGGGATAAAGCTTTTCGGCTTACCCTGACATAACAGAGCGCCCCTGCTTTCGCGGGGGCGCTTTGCTCTTTACAGGCGGCTTACAACAGCGCTTCAACGTCGATTTCGGCGGCTGTACAGGGCATTGTCAGTCCCCAGTTTTCCAGCACCGCCGGATGCAGCTCGCCGAAAACGCCGATGGCTTTGCCCTTGCAGATCACCTGCGCCGCCCGGCC
>WQZT01000022.1 GCA_009780595.1 Treponema sp.
AGAGGGATTTGAACCCTCGGTACCCTTGCGGGCACACAGCACTTCCAATGCTGCACCTTCGACCACTCGGACATCTCTCCAAAACCCATTCTCGCTTTGCTATTACCAATCCTTGCAACAAAGTACAACAAAATAAAAATCCAAGGATTTTTATTTTCCGGAGCAGGGGGGATTCGAACCCCCGGAACCCTTGCGAGCTCAATGGTTTTCGAAACCATCTCCTTCAACCACTCGGACACCGCTCCCAAATTGCGACTATAAGGGCTGCTTATTTATACATCAAAATGCGTTGTATGTAAAGAGGGTAATCGACGTGAGATGAAAATATCCAGAATATTAGGCAAAACTCACTCCGACAGAATTCTCAGAACTTCTTCGGGCGTGGATGCGTTAATAATTTCCCGTCGCTTTTCAGAACTCTTAAACAGAAGACTTATCTCCGCCAGAAATTGCAGGTGCGGCCCTGTTTTTTCCAGCGGGGAAAGGGTCATAATAAAAATGCGGCACGGCTCGTGATCCAGAGAATCAAAATCAACCGGAGCCTCGGAGACACCGATGCACGCTACAAGATTGTTAATTGTGGGGCTTTTTCCGTGCGGGATGGCAATCCCGTGCTTCATGCCGGTTGACATTTTTCGTTCGCGATCCATTATCGCGGTATAGGCGGCTCCCCGGTCGTCTATCTTTTTGGCGACCGTAAGAATATCGAGCAGTTCATTAACGATCTCTTCTTTGGTCGTTCCTTTGAGGTTGAGGCGGATTGTATCCTTTGTGAGAACTGTTTTAAGATTCATAGGATTAGTGTAAAGTCATTGTTCATAAAAGTCAAGGTTTTCTTTCGATAATTTATGATATATGTAATAAAAATCTCCCACAGTTTTATGCAGGGGGCTGGGTATAAAAAATCCATAAAAAATAGTAAAGTGGAAGTTCTAAATACCGATAAGGAAGAGGGTACTTTCAAATATCGCAGTGAGCGGAGGGGAAGCGTGTCATATACAAATCCTATTTCAAGTTACAGGGAAACCAGAGTAAAAACGGCTAGTCAGGGGCAGCTTATTATTATGCTCTACGAGGAGGCGCTCAGGCAGATGGATCTGGCACTTGACGTTTTGACGGCGGACGAAGGCGGTGGCGAGAGCGCTGCGTCGAAAAACTCTGTGCCCGGAAATCCCTCCAAAATAGAAAAAGTATCAAAATCTATCCTTAAAACGCAGGAGATTATTACAGAATTGACCGCGTCGCTTGATTTTGAAAAGGGCGGTGCGATTGCAACTAATCTTTTTTCTCTTTATACATGGTTTAACAAGGAGCTTTTTGAAGCAAATGTCCATCAGGATATTCAGCGGCTCATGGTGATACGCGGTCAGCTCAGCGATCTGAAAAGCGCGTGGGTGGAGATTTTGCCAACGAACAACGCTGACAATGTCGGCAAAGCCATTGCTGGCGTGAATATCGCAGGGTAGGCGTATGGTAGCGATTTCCTCCAGCGAACTTAAACATCGGGTAGAAGTAGTGAAGCGGTTTAAGGAGCTTTTGAAAGCCCAGCGCGACAGGTTTAGCGCGTACCTTGACACGCTGGACAGGCAAAAAGACGTGATTGAGCGGGGCAGCGCCGACGATCTTCTGCACCACGTTGAGCTGGAAGAAAAAATCGTTTCGGATATTTTTTCCATTCAAAAAGTAATTGACCCGCTTGAAAAAATGTACCATTCGGCGCGGGGGGATATTTCTCCGTTCGCTCCAATTCCTGTGCCTGGAAAACAATCGGACGGCGAGGACGTTTCCTGTCTGAAAGAGGCGCTTGACGGCTTGAAAGCCGAAGCCATTGTCCGCTCCGAGCGAAACAGGGGGCTGCTAACCAAGCGCATGACGGAACTCCGCTCGGAAATCAAGAGCCTTAAAAGTAATCCTTACGCCAAAGGCAAAAACTCGATAGTTGCTCCGATTCAGATTGACATACGCGGGTAAAGCCAGCGTTTCGCTCAGCCGAGTAGTTTTCTCTTTTTTATATCAATCGCTTTTTTCGGGCAAACCTCGTGGCAGCAGAAGCAGCGTATGCAGCGGCTGTAGTCAATGTCGACACGGCGGTCTTTGCCTTCGCCTGATAGAGACATCGCGCGGGAAGCGCAGATGCGGACACAGTCGCCGCAACGAACGCAGCCGCCGTGATTGATGTGCGGGCGGGGCGCGAAAGATTCCCGAAGTGCCCGCAGCGGGCGGGGAAGAATAAAATCAACAAGCTGGTTTCCCGATTTTTTGAAGGGGATTTTGACGTAATCGGGGATTTGCGCGTCTTTGGGCGAAAGCCCGGGGTACTCGATTTCGCCAATCGAGGAGAGCCACGCGCCGCGTTCCAGCGCATCTTGGTTCACGGGGATTTCTTCAGGCGGGTAGCCGATGATGTCGCAGGCTGCCACATCCATCGCCAGCAGGTTGGAAGAGGCAAGGACAAGCCCAATGTGCCGGGGATCTCCACCCGCCGGGCCGGGGCCTTCCATTCCGGTAACCGCGTCCATCAGAGCGTAGTCCGCTTGCACCGCGAGGTTGAGGTCGACAATCATCGAGGCGAAGGCGCGGCGGTTGGGGAAGCGCACGTGAAACGTGCTTTTCGCCACTGAAGGAATAAGCCCGAAGAGGTTTTTCATCGCCCCGGTAAAATACATAAGCTGGTGGGTTTTAAGCTTGGGCAGACTAATGATAACATCCGCCTCTTGCGCGGCGTGGGTAATGGTGAACTTCTTCACCGCCTTTCCCGCCGGGCAGGGGAGATCGAACTTTTCGCGGGTAAAATCAATCCACTCGGCAGCGCTGTTGCGCGTTGCCTCGCCAAGCCCGCAGACTTTGCCGGAAAATCCCGGCGTTTGCAGCCCCGGGCTGTCCCCGACAAGAATGCGGCGGGCGCCCATTTCCCGCATGAGCCGAATTGCCGCTTCCAGAAACGCCGGATGGGTGCAGACTGCTTTCTCAGGCGGTGCATCGTAAACAATGTTCGGTTTCAGCAACACGGTTTTGCCCGCCACATCAAGGCCGCCCGCCAGCTCTACCGCCCGCTTTAGTGCGGTATATAACAAATCGGGATCGTAAGAAGTGCAGCGTTCAATAGCAACTTTTTTATTCATCTTACTATTACTGTAATATAAATAATCACTGCTGAATAGCTTTGTCTGTTGGCGGATTACGCTACTTTGTTTTTTATCGCCGCTCATATATAATGGAAAAGAGTATGAAAAAACCTATTTTAATGAAACGTTGTTGTAAAATTGCTATGATCAGAGGAGGATTATAATGAAAAACTTACTATTTCTTTTAGGCTTGGTCATGTTTTTGTCAAGTTGTTCCAAAGAGAATAATGTTGAATCTGCTAGTCGCAGTGAAAGGAATAATAAAACAGAAGCCGCTACAGAAAATCTACCTGAACAAGAATTAAAAATAACAAAGTATGTAAAAGCGCCGGCAGGGCTTCGGGTTAGGAATTCCCCCGATATAAATGCAGAAAGGATTGGCGTTTTAGATGATTTGACAGAAGTTCTCGTTTTGAAAAAAGATGGAAATAATTTAACGATTGACGGCATCAGTGGAAAATGGACTCTTATTGAAACATATGATATTCAGGGCTGGGTTTTCGGCGGCTTTTTGAGTTTAATGCCATTGCGGGTAAAAGACAATGCAAAAAGCAATCTAGATGATATGATAACATTTTTTGAAAATTATTTTAACTTTAGAGAATTACGCGGGGCAAACAGCATTGAAGAATTTATTACAATTTTTGGAGCGTTAAGCGAAAATAAAAAAATTAGTAGTCGTACATTTGATGCTCCATATTTATGGGGTGGCACTACCATTGATGAGACTGTTATTGTAGATGCTCCTTACAAGCTTGTAGTGTATGGTAAGTCTTTACTCATGTCGCTCAGAATAGAACTAAGCGAAGATAATTTTATGGATTTATTTCCATATAGAACATTAGAAGAATATTTGTCGGATGGAAATTTTGGCAATAACACATGGACATGGACAGAAGGGGAAGACGAGTTTATTTCTCTTTACCGTTGGGATGAGGAAGGATGGCGTTTAGAATTTAAGAATGGCTTATTGCATCGAATTGCATTTTATCAATTTATAACATGAAGCATGCAACTTCGCCTAACAAATGAAGTCCGGTGCCCCAAACACATCATTTCTGCACCTACGCCAATTTTCGCACATTAGGATATGAATCTTCAAAATTGATTTCCGTGTTGGCGGATTACGCTACTTTGTTTTTTATCGCCGCTCATATATAATGGAAAAGAGTATGAAAAAACCTATTTTAATTGTTTTGGCAGCCGGCATTGGCAGCCGCTACGGCGGCATTAAGCAGATGGAGCAGTTCGGCACGTATGGCGAAGTGCTGCTGGATTATTCCGTTTTTGACGCACTGCGCGGCGGTTTTGGAAAGGCGGTGTTTGTTGTCCGCCGCGACATCGAAAAAGATTTTCGGGAAACTGTTGTTGCCCGCATGGAAGGCAAAGTCGAGTACGAGCTTGCGTTTCAGGAACTGGACAGCCTGATCCCGCCGGAAACGTTTGCGGCGGCGAAAAAAGCCGGCAGGACAAAGCCTTGGGGGACAGCCCACGCCTTGCTTTGCGCCGCGGACAAAATTGACGCGCCCTTTGCCGTAATCAACGCCGATGATTTTTACGGCAGGGAAGCTTTCGCCGCGATGGGCGAGTTTCTTGCCGCGCCGGGGCTGAAAGACGGCGCAATCGTGCCGTACAAGCTGGAGCCAACGTTGAGTTCTGTGGGAACTGTCGCGCGCGGGGTTTGCGAAGTTAAAGACGGCTATCTGGTTTCAATAGACGAGCTTACCGCCATTGAGAAAAAAGGCGGCGTGATTTTCAACACCGCAAGCGACGGTTCAAAGCGGGAACTGCAACCGGACACACCGGTCTCTATGAACTTTCTCGGCTACCCGGACAGCATACTGCCTAAGTTTAAACAATACTTCGATGAGTTTATCGCCGCCTTCGCCGCCGCCGCGTCAGGTACTTCCGGCATCGACCTGAAAAGCGAGTGTTATCTGCCCAAAGCGTCCGACTGGTTTATCAAAAACGGCTTGCTGCAAATGCGGGCGCTCCACGCGGATGCGGAATGGTTCGGCGTTACCTACAAAGCGGACAAAGAAGCGGCAATGAACCGCCTGCACGCTTTGACCGCAGAAGGCGTTTACCCCGCGCGGCTCTGGCAGAGTTGAGCGGGGGGCAAAACCATTCGCGTTGGGGCAAAGCTCGTTGTCAGGGAAGCTTAATCCCTTCCAGTTCTAACAGTGCGCGCTTTTTCTCCAGCCCTCCGGCGTAACCGGTGAGGCTGCCGTCAGCGCCGACAACGCGGTGGCACGGTATCAGCAGGGAAATCGGGTTATGCCCAACCGCGCCGCCAACCGCCAGAGCAGAACCTTTGCCGCCGGAAAGCCGCGCGGCAATCGCGCCGTACGTAGTTGTTGTGCCGGAGGGAATTTCCAGCAGGAGCTTCCACACCGCCTGCTGAAACTCCGTTCCAACTGGCGCAAGCGGGATTTTCACTGCGGGGTTTTTACCGCCGAAATAATCCTTCAGCCACGACTGGAGCGCGGTAAAAACTGGATAATCAGGCGCGACAGTCCACGTTTCCGTTTCGCGCGGAAAATACTTTTGCCCGACAAACCACAAGCCGCGCAGAGCATTATCTTCCGCGGCGGTCTGAATCGCACCGAACGGCGTTTGAATAGTAAGCGTGTACATTTATTTCCCCTTTCCGGTAATTTCGTCTATGCGGATTTTCCAGACACCTGTACGATGGAGATTTTTTTCGATTTCTTTGTCAAAGTCCGCCATAATTTTCGGCGTGTAGCGCACCGAGATGCATTTCAGCGCGTGGATTTTTTCTTTGCTGTCGGTAATTTCCAGCGCGACGCCCTTTACTATCGCAGACTCGTAGCGGATGGAAAACTCCCCGGGCGCTTCGTTGATGTCCCCCACACAGCAGACACACACGCGGTTGTTGCCGCGCAGGTTGTCGATTTTATGCCCTTCGTGAGCGCTGTGAAAATACAGCCATTCCCCCTCGCGCGCCAGCGAAAGCGGGACACAGTACGGAGCGCCGTCAGGGTTCACCGTTGCCAGCACCGAGTAGGCGCATCTGTCCACCACGTCAAGGGCAAATTCTCTCGGTTTCTCACGGTCTGTTCTACGCATATTCGCAGTATAGTTCATAAAACCGAAACTGTATACTACACATACGCCGAACTGCGATACACCGGAGTTGCGATTTTGAGAGTGGCGAGCGGTATCGAGCGGCAGTTAACCGCAGTTAATTTTTATGCCCGAACACGAGCGAAATTGCGCCTCCTGCTGCCACACTTGCAAGCGAGAGAACTATCGCCGCCCCGTTTCCAAATCCGTCAGGATACAGAACCAGCAGTGATCCGGCGACAAGCCCCAAAACCGCGCCGTATGTTTGGCGGGGCGCTTTTGCCAGCAGGTAGCGCACGAGCGCGGCTCCTGCCAAAACGCCCGCAACAGCGCCGAGCGCCAACGGCACAAGGATTAAAACATTCAAATCGGAAACAGCTTGAACAGCGGTGCGGTACAGCCCAACGACAAGAAGTAAAAACGAGCCGGATGTTCCGGGAATTATCATTGCCACCGCGGCAAGCGCGCCGCCAGCGGCGAGTATACCAAACACGGGCGGTGTAAGGGCGGTGTACGCTGTAGTATTTTCCGCTGGTTTGACAACAGCCATTAACGCCATCAGCGCAAAGGCAACGGCGGCGCAGAAAACCGCCGAAAGGGGAGGCCGCGCCGCTTTGCCGCCTGAGTGCGCGCTCCCACTGCGGCACACGCGGCGGTAAAT
This sequence comes from Treponema sp., assembly GCA_009780595.1. Taxonomy (GTDB): domain Bacteria; phylum Spirochaetota; class Spirochaetia; order Treponematales; family Breznakiellaceae; genus WRKT01. The sequence goes on from WQZT01000022.1 coordinate 6,874, forward strand.
CATCGGAATGCTGCCGGCGATAATCCCGATAAAAAACCAGTAGGTGGGAACGGAATAATTCGCCAGCAGAACCGTAAGCAGTTTGCTGAACAGAAAAATCCCGGCACCACCGCCGACAATAAGCGGAAGTAAAAACATCCGCGCCGCAAAAATCTTTTTAACGTTCGGCGTAACAACTTGTATCAAGCGGTCGTAAACGTTAAACGCCACCGCGATTGTCCCCGCCGAAACGCCAGGAACTACAGTTGTAATGCCCAAAACAAGCCCAATGCTTGCCAGTTTTATCAGCTCCATATATCGTCAATCTACTCCTGTTCCAAATTATCCTGAACCGCCCGCTTCAAAGCATCATCCACCGCTTCCAGAAAACCTTTGCTGGAAAAGGTCGCACCGGAAACAACATCTAAGTCTGTCGAGCCAAACTCCAGCACCGCTTCAAGCAGTTCCTCCATCGCGGCAACGCCGGGGAAGGCAAACTCGCGGTGCGCGGCGATAGCAATGTCCTCGATCCCCGCCAGACCTGTCTGCACGCGCACGAGAATCAGCCCCCGGTATCCCCGCCCGCTTCCTTCGTACACGCCGGGCATAAAGCCCCGCGCATAGCCCGCCGCCTTTCTACTCCCGCCTGAACTCAGGCATCCCGCCGTGCTCAGAGCGGCGAAAAAAACAACCGCCGCAAGTATTCGCGTTGCTTGTGGTTTCATACAATGCCTCCATCCCTTGCAATATTTGTGTTACACACTATACCGCGCCGGGATGAGGAGCGCTTTGCTTTATATGACAACCGTCACTGTTAGGCGGACTTTATCGTTGCAGTTTTCGCCATAAAACGCTCGTTGTCGACGATGAAGCGGCTGTGCGTACCCTCGCCGATTTTTCTTCCGGTTTCGTCAAACGCTTCGACCTTGAAAGAAAGCGCCCTACCGTCAACGGACAGCAATTCTGCATGGGCGCGGACTTTCATCCCCAGCGGCGTGGCGGCAAGGTGCTTGATGTTTACCTCAGTCCCCACCGTCGACCAGCCGGGCGGGAGAAAATCCGCCACTACGGCAAAGGAAGTCATCTCCATCAGCAGGATCATCGAGGGCGTGCCGTACACGGGCAAGCCGCCTGAACCTAACCCGCTGGCGGCGTTTTTTGCCGTTACGGTCTCGCTTAGTTCGGCGGTAAGGCCGGGTTTCAATACTTCTGTAAAATCCATGTGCTCTCCTTGGTTGTCTGCTACTCTATATTTATTTCGCACGCGGGTTTAATACACCGTCTTTCATGGCGGGGGTGTTGATTGAATATCATAGTTCGTTCCAACCCTTATTATGGAAGATAATTTGTATGTCATCGCCCTGTTTTTCCAACAGCGTAATTTCTGCGTTGCGGGGAATTGCCTTCCCCGTTTCAATTGCACCGCCGCTTAAAGCCGTCAATATCGAATTGATGACCCCTCCGTGCGTCAGAATGATAATATTCTTTGTATCAAACTTTGCCGTCCATTTCAACAACGCGCCGATTGCCCTGTCCTGCAACATTTCCAGCGATTCGATACCTTCGTAGTTGCCGTCAGGGAAACGCTGCTCCGTTTCCTGCCAGGTCAACCCCGATATTTTGCCCAAATCCCGTTCCATAAAATCCGCTTCTTCGTGCAGTTCCCGTACGCCGGTTTCCTGGCGTACAATCTCCGCCGAACTTTTCGCCCTCGCCAGCGGGCTGCAGACAATTTCGTCCCAGCGCGATTTTTTCAAGTAAGCGGCGGCGTTTTGCATCTGCCGGATTCCGGCTTCGTTGAGGGGAACATCTTCGCGCCCCTGAAATTTCCCCGCCGCGTTCCAGTCTGTTTCTCCATGTCTTATAAGGCAGATTTTCATTGTTTATAATAATAGTTTTATTGTTTGTTGATAGTCAATAGAGAACAATTCAAGCGGCACGGAAAAGCGCCCGAGCAAGTGGAAACTCCGTTGCTCGGGCGCTGTAAACGCTTTATTGCAAATTCCCATTTACCACACGAATGGTGGTATCGGAATTGGGTAAGTCGCCCAAACTAGTAAAGTTAGTGCCGCTGAATATGCCGCGCTGAGCATGATCGTTCCGCTCTCTGTACAATACGGCATTGGTTCCAGTGTTCCTAAGTTCTGGTGATTCCTCAATTCCATAGATAACCCCGCCGCTCATACGGAAGGTTCCTGCATTGTACACGCCACCGCCACCGGTAGTACCGCCAGCGTGATTGCCTGCGATTATACCGCCACGCATGTTGAATATGGGGTATGCGTATAGGCCACCAGAACTACCATAATTCGCGTATACTCCACCACCACTTCTAGAAGCGGTATTGCCAGATATTTCTCCTGCATTTAAGTTGAATGTGGGAGTCCAATATTCGTAACGCAAGTACACTCCTCCACCATCTGATGAAGCTGTATTCTTAGAGACTTTCCCACCATTCATAGTGAATGAGGGGTTGCTTGATCCTCCAGAGGGAGAACTTACGTAGATACCTCCACCCGAGCTTGCGGTATTACTGGAAATCTCCCCGCCATTCATGGTAGCTATTCCACTGGCTATGTACACTCCACCACCATTGCTATTCAAGGCAGTATTACCGGAGATTTCCCCACCGTTCATGGTAAGCCTCCCTCGTCCACCTATATAAACACCGGCTCCATCAACAGAACCAACATTACCGGTAATTATAGCCCCATCGTTCATCACAAGAGTCCCATCACTATTTACCCGCACTACGGAATTAGTATTCCCAACCCTGCCGTTCAAGGTAATGTCCTCGCCAAGTATCAGCGTAACGCCGGAGGCGACCGTAAACATCGCACCATCGGCAGAAAGCCCGATATTTTTCCGCCCGCCTTCGCCCTTCAAGGTTACGGTAATATTGGTTCTGGTAGGGTTGGTAAACGAAAGCGAATGTGGTGCAATCTCCTCATCGGTAATTACGTTGATGATGTAAAAACCGCCAGAAATGGCATTGCTCTGCACCCACGAAAGCTGGGCGGCAAGGCTGGAAATAGGAACGGTGGTGTTGACATCTACCCACCGCGCGAACAGTACAACACTTGCTGTCGGCGTAAACTGAGTTCCGGCGGTGTAGTTCGTTCCGCCGCCGTCAGCGCGAGTATTCCATCCGCCAAAAACAAAGCCGCCGCTTTTGGTAATGCCTGTGCCGCCGGGAAGTGTGATGCTGGAACCGCTGTTTGCCACCTGCACGGAAGGCGTTGTCCCTGTCCCGCCATTAAGGTTGAAGCTCACCGTGAAGTTACCTACCCACCGTGCATACAGCGTAATGTTGGCTGTCGGCGTAAATGAGACTCCGGCGCTGTATGTGGTTCCAGTGCCGTCATCGTGCGTGTTCCACCCGACAAATGCAAAGCCCGGTCGGGAAAATTCAGCATCGCTGGGAAGTGTAATGCTGGAACCCGCCGCCGGATTTTGCGCGCTTGGCGTTGTCCCTGTTCCGTTGTTGATAGTAAAGGTAACACGATAGCTATTTCCGGCTCCAATTTCGAGCCAGTTGGCAAACAGCGTAATATTGGCTTTTGGCGCCAGCGAAGCCCCTGCGCTGTAATTGGTGCCCGAACCATCAGCGGCAGTATTCCATCCGGAAAAATTAAAGCCCGATTTCGTAAGAGCGCCGCCGCTGGGAAGTTGGATTGACATTCCATCCCGCACCGTAAGCGCAGGCGGAGTTGTTCCCGTTCCACCGTTAGCATTGAAGTTCACCTCAAAAACTACCGACCACCGAGCATACAAGGTAACATCCTGTATTGGCGTGAATTGAGTGCCTGCGTTAAAGCTGTCTCCTGTGCCATCGGCTTTTGTGTTCCAGCCCGCAAAGGCGACGCCAGGCTTTGAAAACCCGCTTTCGCCCGGAAGCGATATACTTGCCCCGGCATTTGCCGTCTGATCGCTGGGCGTACTTCCCGTTCCGCCGTTAATGTCAAACGTTACGCGGTATGTTCCGCTTCCCCACCGCGCGTACAGATGTATAACGTCATCGTTCACTGCGGTTATATTCAAAATCGCTGCCTTATCTCTAAACGCGATATTCCCGCCCGCCGTTTTCGCCCAACCGAGAAAATCTTCCGAGTGTGAAAAGCTCACTGCCTCTAAGTTGCCCTGCACATCGTACGTGAATTGGGACGGAGGCATAGTTCCGCTTCCGCCGTTTCCGTTGTATGCAATAGTGTATGTATTCGGCTTCCACACTGCGAACAACTGCACTGTTGCACCTTCTGCCTGAGAAAGATTTGCCACCGCTTGGCGGTCGTGAAATTCCGCCGCGCCGTTGAAGCTCCTTGCCCACCCGGAAAAACTGTAGCCCTCCCTGGAAAAGGCATTTGCGTTAAGTCGCTGGTTTTCACCGTGCTTGTGTACCGACGACTCCATTGCGCCGCTTCCGCCGTTGGCGCGGTACGAAACGGTGTACGAAGGCCATCCCGGCGTGCCGCTACCGGAATCATCAGCGCCAAGATCGCAACCTGTAAACATCGCGCAGATGGCAAAGCCAAGAAAAACCGCGCAACTTCGCGTTAAAAATATAAACTTGTTGTTCATCGTCTACTCCTTGTTTGAAAACGATAGGTAAAACCGGCAGAAATTGCATGGCTAAACGAATTCGAGGAAAAGTTGAGCCGGGAAAGATCCGTTCGCAATGTATAGGAAATATCAAACACATTGCCGATGTTGATGCCGGTAACAAAATCCGCCGCAAGAATTCTTCTGTTTATTGAAAAAACGTCAAAGCGGTATTTCGCCATCATATAGCCGACTCCCGCGCCGATATGCCAGCCGCCGCTTGTGATCGGCAATGGCAAAGCATCAAACGGCAGGAAAAATGCGTAGTGGGCAAACGGGCGTACCGAAAAATAATCCGTTCCCTTTACACCGCTTATAAAACCAAGATCGCAGCCAACCCTCAGGAACGAATAACGTAGCGGCGCAAACGTTGCTTGCAACGATCCTGTCAGCCACGGCTCGGCAAAGGAAGTTCCCGCGAAAGCTCCAACGCTCCAGAACCGCGCGGGGTCCGAAAACAGCGCCGCGCGTGAATTGCGGCGGTTCAGGGCGGCAATCCGTTCCTCTGCGCCCACAGAATCCGTCAGAAGCAGGGCAATTTCTGACATACGGTTTATACCATCGCCGATAACTCGATAATCCCTCGTTGCTCCGGCAAGCAAGTGCCCGTCTCCCACATGAAGAATCTGAGCGGTAAACAGATGTATGTCCCCAAGACTATGCACTCCGGCGGAAAGCACAAAATCAGCGTTGATCGCCCTTCCCAAAACCACCATATCTTCGTCAGAGACAAATCCCTGCATCTGAAATTTCTGTTCCCTCAACGCCGCCTGCATAGTGGAGATTCGGGGCAGAACAACATAGTTTCCAGTGTTGAGAATTTCAACAGCGAGAATCTGCGTCAGCGTTTCTGCGTCATCCGCGTTAATGTTTCCGGTGAAGGGAGGAATTGCTAAACGTGGAAGCTGTGAAGTATTCCGCCTCAACATTGAAGCGACCATACTTTCTGACATTGAAGGCAAAAATCCCCGCACTTCTCCAATGGTGCCGTATGTGCGATAGTAGCCAGCCACCTGTTCAAACGTTTTTACGTGGATGATTG
>WQZT01000023.1 GCA_009780595.1 Treponema sp.
AGGCGGAAGCCGATTGCCCAGTGCGCGGTGTCTGGCGTGTCGCTGTTGCGGACAACAACACGGACATTACCGACGGCGTTGCTCCACGCGCCTCCGCGTCTGACACGCGGCTGAGCGCCGGAAATGGGCGGCGGGCCGCCGATGGCGGGGTTGTTGTCGTTGCCTGACAACGCGCGGATGTTCGTGTACGACATCACCTCGTCCCACGTCCACTCGGAAACGTTACCGCTCATATCGAAAATGCCCAGCGCATTCGGCTGCTTGCCGCGCACCGAGTGGGTTCTGCCGGAACTGTTCGTGTTAAACCACGCCACCGCATCAGCGTTGTCGCTGCCTGAGTACATAAAGTTCCCCGGCGACCCGTGCCCTCCGCGCGCCGCAAACTCCCACTCCGCCTCAGTCGGCAGACGGTAGCCTGAGGCATCCCAGTCAACCGTTACAGCCGCGCTGTTTATCGAAAGCAAATACGTTGCTCCCGGTATACCGGCTGTACTGCTATCGTTAATAGTATAAACCTGCGTCAGATTTTCGCTGACCGTTCTATCAGCCGTGAGCAGGTAACTAAAATAAATCGCGTCAAACCACGATACCCGCTCCACCGGATTATTATCTGCATCTATGCGTGTATTGCTGGGACTGACGTGGCTGCCAAGTTGGGATAGCTCCGCGTTATTGTCGCCCTGCTGCAACATCACGCGGTACTGCGCCTGAGTTACCTGCGTTCTGCCAATGTAAAACCCGTCGAGCGTTACGCTGCGTGTCGGGTACGCGTGGTGAATTGCCGGAGTGCCTGAAACGCTGGAATCGCCCATGGTAAAGCTGCCGCGCGGAACCCACACCATATCAGGAACAGACGGAACCCAGCGGGCGTACAAGTTCAGAACATCATCATCGTTGACCGCCTCGGACACCGCCCTGTCAAAACCCCAAGGCAGTAGCGCGGCGCGAAATGCGGGAACGTTCACATCGGCGGGATTTGCGTTTACGTCAGGGTGGTAATGCCAGCGGTAAAACGCCCAACTGCTGGTGTCTGTGGCTGGCAGCGGCCTCATAAACGGCTCGAATGCCGTACCAGTTGTGCCGCTGGTATGCTGCACCGCAGGCGCGGTAAAAACCGGGTTGGGCGCAGCACCGTTCGGGTGTCCTAAGTGAAACCTCACCGTGTACGAGCGCGGCCCCCACGCCGCGTTGAGCGTTATATTAGACTTAACCGTACCCGTGTTGAAATTCCACAAATTGGCAGGGTTGAGCGGATCAGTCAAAACCGTGTACCAGCCGACAAAAGCCAAATCAGGGCGGCTCATTACAGGCGGCTCAACAATACGCTCACCGTGAATAACCTCGCGGTTTGCCGGAGCTGGTGCGCCGCCGTTTGCGTCAAAGCGAACTGTATATATATTGGGAATCCACTTCGCGTACAGGTAAAAATAATCGCCCCTGCCCGGTGCAATGTCAACCTCTTTCAGCGTGTCGGTTGAAAAGTTCCACGCGCTATTGGGCAGAAAATTCGGCGTCGTGTACCAGCCGTCAAACGCATGACCGTCTCTAACCAACGGCCCCGGATCGATAATGCGCCCGTAAACTGGAGGATGTGAAAGCGGGTTTACATAGATGGTAAATTGAACGCGCGTTAGCTCAGTGTTATTTGCCCGCATCCCGCCGTTCGGCTCAAAGCGCACCGTGCGAACCGTGTAACCCCAGCGGGCGTGAAGCGTGATATTGGTACTGATTATATCCTTCGAAAAATCCCACTCCCTGCCCCAGTTTCCGGTTGTTGTCCCGTCCATCGTAAACCAGCCGCCGCACGACGAACCATCCCCCGCAGTTACAACCATCTGTGTCGGCTGCACAGCATTTCCGCCACTGGCAATTATTTGCGGCTCAGGCGGATTGGAAACGCTCACAAGGTCGGGGACATTTGCGTTGAACGTTACCGTAAAGCGCAGCGTTGACCACATCGCTTTCAGGTCGATAAACCCGTCGCCATTTACATCGTCTTCAGGTTTAATTCGGCGGGTTTCCACATCCCATGGCCTGCCATTCTCATCAACCCATCCGGCAAACCCCGCGCCCGCCAACACTACCGGGCGAAGTCTGCCAACCGGATTACCCCACGCGATTATAAGCATCAGCGGCTGCGGCTCGCCACCCTGTGTGTTGAAGCGAACAACGCCGAAGTTCACCCCGCTGCCGCCTGATGCGGACTCTTGAACATAGTTGTTGGGGACAGTTTCCCACCATTGGCTCATAATCGGGTTGTAGCACGCCGCCAAGAAAGCGAAAAATACTACTATTGAAAAAATATATGTGCGGTTAAACTGACTGTGAACGCGCGCAGGGATGAAATTGCTCATTCGACACCTCGTAGCTGCCTGTTTTTAATTACTTTTTAGATATATAGAATTCTAAAGCATTGTCATCGCTATTTTCAAGGAATTTTGACTTTTTCTTCGCAACGTTTCTCCGGGCATAGACTAAAGCAAAGCATATTGACCGATTCTGCTAAATATGGTAATAATTTTTAGAGGAGTTTTTAATGGAAGACAAATATCTTGAGAAAGCAAAAAAAATCCTAAGCTTGAAAGGCGGCGTTATCATGGATGTTACCACGCCGGAGCAAGCTAAAATAGCAGAAGCCGCCGGAGCTGTTGCGGTTATGGCGCTTGAACGTGTTCCGGCGGATATTCGCGCCGTGGGCGGGGTTTCCCGAATGAGCGACCCCAAAGTTATCAAAACCATCCAAAAAACTGTCAAAATACCGGTGATGGCGAAGTGCAGAATCGGGCATTTTGTCGAGGCGGAGATTTTGCAGGAGCTTGGCATCGACTGCATCGACGAAAGCGAAGTTCTCACCCCCGCTGATGATATTCATCATATTGATAAAAGAAATTTCTCCGCACCCTTTGTCTGCGGTGCGACGAATCTGGGCGAGGCGCTACGCCGCATCGAAGAAGGCGCGGCGATGATACGCACGAAGGGCGAGGCTGGCACCGGCGATGTTGTCCAGGCGGTGCGGCATATGCGCGCGATAATGGCGGAAATCCAGATGCTCCAGGCAACGCGCGAGGACGAGCTGTTCCAAAAAGCCAAAGAGTTGCAGGTTCCGTTTGCGCTTGTGCAGTATGTGCATAAAAACGGCCGCCTCCCCGTGCCGAACTTTTCGGCGGGCGGCGTAGCGACTCCGGCGGATGCCATTCTCATGGTTAAGCTCGGCGCGGAAGGCGTTTTTGTCGGCTCCGGTATTTTCAAGTCCGGCGATCCCGCCAAACGCGCCAGCGCGATTGTCAGGGCTGTTGCCGACTACAAAAACACACGCTTGCTTGCAGAAGTGTCCGAAAACTTGGGCGAAGCGATGGTCGGCATCAACGAGAGCGAAATCGCCATCCTTATGGCAGAGCGCGGGAAATAGAACACTCCTTCTTGACAGGTTTATAAAAATCCTGTATCGTATTCTTGAGCGGCAGAAGGCTAACCAACTGCCGCCCAAGGTTCACTCCCCGGTTGTGTAAGGGTAGCACGGCAGACTCTGACTCTGCTTGTGGGGGTTCAAATCCTCCCTGGGGAAATAATCATTTCAAGAGTCAAAAATTTTTTTATCGTAGTAGGAAAATATTCCACTGCCAACAAACTGAGGAATGGAAAATCAATAGGATAAAAAATGGGAGTCCACAAAATTTTTAGATTAAACACAGCAGACACCTCTGAGCAGTTCACGGTTCACTTATAACAAGAGTGTAACTAATAATACTATAAAGAGTAGCATAACAAATCTCGCAGTATATTGTCAACCAATTAATAATTCAGTTCACCTAAAAAAATATATTCTCGTTAGTTTAGGCGCATGTGCGCTTGAAATAAATTTATTCAGTGGACATTGCCCCACAACAATGTCCAGAGGAGTGTTACATGAATAGTAACAAAAGGGTATTTATCGGGATTGTCTGCGTAATGCTGGCGGCAACATCCAGTCTTTACGCGCAAGAAGATCAGCGATCTTCAGGCAATCAGGTTTCATTTGGGGGCGGCGCAATTATCGCCGTTTCAGACGGTGGAATTTCACTGGGTCCTGCATTGCAGGTTTCCTGGGTCAATACCGGACTGTTTACGGACAGGCTGGGGTTGGGGATACATCCAAGTATCATGATGCCTATTGGTGATGAGATTGGTCTTGGGGCAACACTGATAGCAGGTCCTGCAATGACGGTCTTTGACAACGGCACGTTCAGGATACCGATAACGCTGGGACTGCATGCCGATTATGTTTTTGCTATGCAAGTTGAAGGAAGATGGGTATGGAATATCGGTGCAGGTACGGTAAACCTTCTCGCTAGCGATGCGGTTGAACTGTATATCAACAATTTTGAGTATCTGGAGGATGCTAATAACAGAGCATTGATAATTGTCGCCAGCGGTGATAGAGATAGCCCAAGCGGAATTATTAACAATGCGGGATGGTATAGCCTTGAGGCAGAACTGAACATAACAAATACCATCAATAATGGTACGTATTCTTCTTTTCTAGTTTATATCAGTAAGATAAGAATTAATGGAACAGAATGTAACTTTTCTTCTGTTATGGGCATTGGAGGGGTAATCTTTGGAAAACTGTCCAGTGTTTGGGGTGGCGGGGGAGAAGCACAGTATCCTGACAATTTCCCTTCACCTATCAATATAACCGATTCGACTAAAGCCATTAAAACGATATTAACGGTAGCTCCTGATATTACCGATTGCTGGGATGGAGATGGGAAACTCATTTCAGGAGCTGATCCTTACAAGTACATCACCGTGCAAGGCATTCTTGAGTAAGTTTCTCTTCAGTAAAGAATAACAAAAATAAGAGGCTGTTCGCTTTTTCATGACAGCCTTTTACACGTTAAGCCTAGTATTGCACGCTGCTTTTGATACATAATTCTTCCATATTCTCCCATAAATTAGGAAACAAACAAGAAATATCTATTGAAATTATCTTTGATAATAGGATATAATCTAGTAACGCAAGCTATTTCAGACTGTGGGATTTTAGGACAACAGTCAAATAGCCGTTAATAGTATAATAAACTAGTTTGAGGACCTGCTATTTTACGAGGAGGTAAAGTAATGAAGAAATTCACAATTGGTTTTATGGTTCTACTCGCCGGAATGATGCTGGCCGCTTGTGCTGGTGCCCCGCCTGTTACGGAGACACCGCCCCCCCCGCCTCCCCCTGTACCTGAACCCGTAGCGGTGGTGCTTGAGATTGACCTTGCTGGATCCCGGCAATACACGGTCGTGTCGGGGGATGTTCTTTCCGGTATTGCCCGCAGATTCTACGGAAGTGCTGGCGCGCTGCAACATGCGGGCAGACAAAACGGGTTTTTCTACCCGACAATTATACTCGCAACTCCAGAGATTACCGACCAGGACTTGATTTTTCCAGGAATGGTGTTGACTATTCCCGAACTCAGGAGAAACCTTGAGAATCCCGGCGCTGTTCAGGCAATAAAGGGCGCCTTGCTGGAAGCCGCCGACGTCAACCAGCGAAGAAATCGCCCCTTGGATGCGGAAGGGTTGAGAAGGCTCGCCAACTCCCTTTAGAACGAGAGTTTTAGTATCGCTAATTTTGGAGGCTTCAGATTTCTGAAGCCTTCTAGCTTTTGAAGGAATAATACGAGATGAAAGAACGACGTGTTTTTTTTACGTCCGAATCAGTGGGAGAAGGACATCCGGATAAACTGTGCGATCAAATATCAGACTCGATACTTGATGCCTGTTTAAAAGCAGATCCCCAAAGCCGGGTTGCGTGTGAGACGTTTGCCTCGACTTCCCTTGTGCTTGTCGGGGGCGAGATAACAACGAATACCTTTGTTGATTTTCAACACACTGTCCGCGATATTGTTAAAGAGATTGGCTATACGGATCCCGCTTACGGGCTGGATTACCAATCGATGGCGGTTTTGGATATGATCCACAGCCAGTCGCCTGATATTAGCCAGGGTGTGTCCGGTACGGGGCTGGAAAAGTACCAGGGGCAATTGGGCGCCGGCGATCAGGGGATGATGTTCGGGTTTGCCTGCAACGAAACCAAAGACCTTATGCCGCTACCGATAACGCTGGCGCACGCGCTGCTCCTTCATGCGACAAAACTGCGGAAAAACAAGACGATACAGTGGCTCAGACCGGATTCCAAGAGCCAGGTAACGGTGGAGTACGAAGGCCACAAGCCTGTCCGCATAGACGCGGTTGTTATTTCCCACCAGCACGATCCTGATGTTACGCATAAAGAAATCGAAGCGTGTATAATAGAAGAAATTATCCGCCCTGTGCTTGGTCCCACCGGGCTTTTGGACAGTAACACGAAATACTACGTGAACCCAACTGGGCGCTTTGTGGTTGGCGGGCCGTTTGGCGATTCGGGGCTTACCGGGCGCAAAATCATCGTGGACACCTACGGCGGGATGGGGCGGCACGGCGGAGGCGCGTTCTCCGGCAAAGACCCCACCAAAGTTGACCGTTCGGCTGCGTACGCCGCCCGCTATGTGGCGAAAAATATCGTTGCCGCCGGTCTTGCCGACAAGTGCGAGATACAACTGGCGTATGCCATCGGTGTGCCGTTTCCGGTTTCGGTGATGGTGCAGACCTTCGGCACTGCCAAAGTTGACGAGCAGCGCATCGAAGAAGCCGTTCTCAAAGTCTTTGACCTCAGCCCGGCGGGAATTATCGCCGCACTCGATCTGCGCCGCCCGATTTACCGGAAAACTGCAAGTTACGGGCATTTTGGCCGCAGCGAGTTTCCCTGGGAACAGACGAACAAGGTTGAAGAGCTGAAAAAGGCGATAGGCTAGTAGTAATGACGCTTACATCACGCAAACTGGACAATTTTTTCCGCGGTATTTTGGACATCGAGGGTTTTAAGGATGCCGATTCTTCGCTGAACGGCATTCAGGTTGACAACAACGGTGCCGAACTGGGAAAAATTGCCTTTGCGGTTGATGCTTGCACCGAAGTTTTCAAGCGCGCGGCTGAGGTTGGCGCGGGGATGGTTTTTGTCCACCACGGGCTTTTCTGGGGCAAACCACTTTCTATACAAGGCAGCCACCGCCAGCGCGTCAAGTTTCTGCTCGATAACAATATCGCGCTGTACGCGGCGCACCTGCCCCTCGATCACCATCCCCAACTGGGGAACAACGCGATTTTGGCGGAGTTGCTGGGCATGCAAAATGCCCAGCCCTTTGGCTCGTACCACGGACGCGCGATTGGTTACAAGGGCGAGCTTGCCCAGCCCCTTACGATTGATGAGGCGGTTGCGCGGATAACGTACATGGGGCGGCCGCCGGCGGGGGTTTTTCCCTTTGGAAAGAAGGAAAACCGCAGGTGCGCGGTTATTTCAGGCGGGGCGGCATTCGGCGCGTTTGAGGCGATTGACGAAGGGCTTGACCTGTACGTTACCGGGGAAACTTCGCACACGGTGTACCACCCCGCGCTGGAAAGCGGCCTCAATATCATCGCCGGAGGGCATTATTCGACCGAAGTGTGGGGCGTTCGCCGAATGATGGAGGAATGTGTAACCCGCCTCGGGATCGATGCCGAGTTTATCGATGTGCCCACAGGTCTGTAATGTAAAATCTTAAATCGGAAGATAAAAAGCGATAAGGAACTAACGATGCTGAATAAAAATAAAACGCTTCTTCTCCCCTTTATACTGACCGCGCTGGTGGTGGTTCTGGATCAGGTTACAAAAGCTTTTGTCGTTAAGAATTGGCCTGTGCCGGGAACGTTTATTACCGATGTCTTTGGCAACAATCTGCTGATTTTTTTCCATGTCAGGAATCCCGCCATTGCCTTTAGTATAGGGTACGGCCTTCCTCAGCCATTCCGTTTTATCCTTTTTGTGATTGTGCCTGTGGTCGTGCTTAGTTTGCTGGTGTGGTATTACTGTAAGACGACTGAGTTCAGCCGTATTCAGCGCTGGGCTATTGCAGGAATAGTTGGCGGGGGATTTGGCAATATCATCGACCGTCTGTTTAGGCCCGACGGCGTGGTGGATTTTATCAGCGTGAAGTTTTTCGGTCTTTTCGGAATGGAGCGCTGGCCAACCTTCAATGTCGCCGATGCCAGCGTTGTGGTCTGCTGTATTATTCTCCTGTGTACGATGCTGATTCCGCTGAAACGGGCGGCGGCGGAAAACCCGGTGGATTAAGCACGATGGGCAAGAAAACCAACACGCTGCTTTTTATTATTGGGGGGACAATTTTTAACATTGTCCTGACTGTGCTGTGCTTCGTTGTTTTTTATCTTATGTACATCAATTTTTTCTTTCCTCACCTTCCGCAGAACAGTGCTTCCTGGGTGATACCCGTCAACTTTGCCGTTTCAACGACTACTTCGTGGATTGTATATCGGCGGTTCATCAAGTTTTTGGCGAAGAAAACAAATATCGCGCAGTATATTATCGAGGGTGTGCTTACTCGCCGTGATAGTTAATCAGCGTGGTAACTGGTGTAGGGGACAAAACTTTCTCGTAGTTTAAGAAGGGCAGCCCAAGCACACCGAAAATCTCAGGCACAATTGCCCCGCCAGCGTTCAACAGCGCCCGCGCCGCATTCAGCGTACCGCCAGTGGCGATAAGATCGTCAACGAGCAGCACCCGTTTTCCCGCCGGGACATCTTCCTGGTGAACCTCGATTTCTGCTTGCGCGTATTCAAGGTCGTACTTTTTCGACAGAGTGATGCCGGGAAGTTTGCCCTTTTTGCGGATTGGCAGAAGTGGAATACCCATGCGGGCGGCAAACGGCGCGGCAAAAAGAAAACCGCGGGCTTCGATAGCGGCAACAGCGTCTATTTCTTTGTCTGTGTATATATCTACCATAGATTCAATGCAATACAGGAAAGCTTCCGGCTTGGCAAGGATGCTGGTAATATCGTAAAACAGTATCCCTTTCTTGGGAAAATCAGGAATCTTCCTGATAAAACTGTCGAGGTTAAATTCTTGCATTATCTGCCCCTTTCACTGGTTTAGTGTAACCGTATAGGCGCAAGCTGTCAATCGCGCGGCAATTTTCACAGAGAGCAAAGCCACGAAGCCACTATGACTGATACCCTTGCAGCCTATCCAAGCTTGGCTTTACGGCTCTTTTGTTACTCTTACATCTGGATCGAAGGCAAAGTCCCCGATACGAGTCACGCTATTGGGGATGGTAACACTGGTAAGTTTGTTCTTGCTAAACGCATTCGTTCCGATTTCTATCACGCTGTTTGGGATTGTCAGCTTGGTTAGTTGGTTACTCTCAAACGCATTCATCTCGATATGAGTTACGCTGTTTGGAATTGTCAGGTTGGTTAGTTTGTTGTTGGCAAACGCATAGTGCCCGATATGGGTCACACTGTTTGGGAGCGCCAGGTTGCGTAGTTGGTTGTCGGAAAATGCATAGATCCCGATAAGCTTCACGCTGTCTGGGATCGTTAGGTTGGTTAGTCGGTTGTTGGCAAACGCATAGTGCCTGATATAAGTTACGTTATTTGGGATTGTCAGGTTGGTTAGTTGGTTAGATTGAAACGCAGCTTCCCCGATAAAAGTCACGCTATCTGGGATCGTCAGGTTGGTTAGTTGATTGTGGGCAAACGCAAGGCTCCCGATCTCAGTTACGCTGTCTGGAATCGTTAGATTGATTAGTTGGTTGAGGTAAAACGCGCCTTCCCCGATACGAGTTACGCTGTTTGGGATTATGAGGTTGGTAAGTTGATTGTGGGAAAATGCATGCTCCCCGATATGAGTTACGCTGGTGGGGATTGTGAGGTTGGTAAGTTGGTTTTCGGCAAACACATAGTTCCCGATATGAGTCATACTGTCAGGGAGCATCAGGGTTGTTAGTTGGTTTGTGGCAAACGCAGTCGCCCCGATATGAGTCACGCTATTTGGGATCGTGAGGTTGATTAGTTGGTTGTTGAAAAATGCTCGTTCCCCGATATGAGTCACGTTGTTAGGGATCGTTATATTGGTTAGTTGGTTTTCAGAAAACGAGCGATCGCCGATATGAGTTACGCTATTAGGAATTGTCAGGTTCGTTAGCTGGTTCTTGGAAAACGCACCCTCCCCGATATGAGTCACGCTGTCTGAGATCATGAGATTGGTTAATTGGTTTTCAGAAAATGCAAACTCCCCGATATGAATTACGCTATTTGGGATCGTTATGTTAGCTAGCAGGTTGTTGAAAAACGCAAACTCCCCAATATGAATTACGCTGTTTGGGATCGTTAGGTTGGCTAGCAGGTTGCCGGAAAACGCAAACTTCCCAATATGAGTTACGCTGTTTGGTATCTTCAGGTTGGTTAGTTGATTCTGAGAAAACGCCCGTTTCCCGATACCAATAACTGGCATTCCATTTATACTTTCGGGTATAACGACATCTGTCGCAGTTCCAGTATATCCAACAATAATTATCGCCCCATCATTTTTCTCGGTCATAAAATCACGCATAGGGCGATCAAAACTCAAATATCCGCCAAAAACCCAGCCCTCACTATCATCTGTTTCAATAAAAGTCCAATTGCTTTCAATTCCGTCAATGGTTACGGTATGTATATCTTTCTTCACTGCGAAGATTGATGTTAAATCATCTAAAAGCCCAATTATATCGCTATTAACATTTGGGGAACTCCTAACGCGAAGTCCAATAGGTGCATCTACAAACATCCATTCATGTATCTCTTGTGTGCTGGGTATGGCTGGCTTAACTGCTTCCACTGCTTTCACACTATCGTTTGCTTTTTCAATAACCTCAATATCATTTCTTCTGGCGCAACTTGATAAAACCAGCGCAAGAATTATAAGTGCATATATTGTTTTTTCCATTATTCCTCCCCTTGTACGTTGATTATCTTGCATATCATATAATAATATTAACCATATATTTTAATTAACTTTTTCAGATTTTTAGCAGTTTAGCCTAACCCCATATCCACGAAATTTACATTATTGCCATCATTGTGTATATAACACAAAACCTAACGGGTATGCAACGCTGTATGCTGGAGACGCAAGAGCAACTAGTACTGAAGACCGTTGTCAGTATCCTGGGCTGTAACGTATGTTTATGTGATTCTATATTCCCCAAGCCCTAGCCCGCTTTCACCATCCGTGCTACAATTAAAGAGATGCCAAAATATGTTGTAAGACTTTCTAAACTCGAAACTTCTCAGGCGGTACACACGCGCGCCGCCAGCAGAACTGTGTTCATGGAGTTCCACATCCGTAGTGAAGTGCGCCAAAAGCACGAACTGGAAGGGAGCCTTTTTTCCCTCACCGGAAACGTGGTTCTGTCGGATATGCGGCAGGTCAGGTCGCTGGCGCAGCGCCTGAACGCCGGGGTTGACGCGGCGAAAAACCCGCGGAGAATTGTCCGGGCGGCGGAACTCAACGCGATGGGGCTTATCGACGAAATCCTCCACTACGTGGTTGCGTTGTACCGCCAGCAGGTGCAGCCTGACGTGTTCCAAACCGCGCTCCAGCGCTTGCAGGAAAAACTCGGGGCGGGAGAGCCGGCCGCGCTGC
This sequence comes from Treponema sp., assembly GCA_009780595.1. Lineage (GTDB taxonomy): Bacteria > Spirochaetota > Spirochaetia > Treponematales > Breznakiellaceae > WRKT01. The sequence continues at coordinate 11,531 of WQZT01000023.1, forward strand.
TGGAGAATTTCTGCGCTGATTTTCCCCCGCGCCGCGTGTACTCAGGCGAAACCGATATTTCCGGCTACCTTGCGGACAGCGACGGCGGGGAAAGTTGCCGTTGCCTCGCGCTGGAAGAGTTGCTCCTTTTGGCAATCGCGAACCTGAACCCCGCGTTCAGGCAGTTTCTCTTTCTGTTTGACGATTCCGACCTCGCGAAAAAAACCGCCTATCCCATCGCCATCGAAGAACTCAAGGCGCATTTTGCCGACCTTCCGCCGTTCGGCCCCGACGGGCTGAACCTGTGGGATATGCTCCGCGCTCCGGCGCTGGCTTCGCCCGATTCGCTTTCCGGGCAGCTTGATTTTATGCGGCGGCACTGGGGGCTGGTGCTGGACAAGTTTATGAGCCGCCTCCTTACCGGGATTGACATCATCAAAGAGGAGGAAAAACCCTCGTTTTCCGGTCCCGGACCGCAGCCAGTTTTGGATTACACCGCGTTTGGAGACGAGTACGAGCGATTCACGCCGGATCAGGAATGGATGCCGCGAACGGTGCTGATGGCAAAGTGTACGCTTGTTTGGCTGTTCCAGCTTTCCAAAAAATACGATAGGGAAATCAGCCGCCTCGATGAAATCCCCGACGAGGAACTTGACACGCTGGCTCGGCGCGGGTTTACAGGACTCTGGCTCATCGGCCTGTGGGAGCGCAGCCGCGCGAGCAAAACTATCAAGCAGTGGACGGGTAACCCGGAAGCTGCCGC
>WQZT01000024.1 GCA_009780595.1 Treponema sp.
GCTTGAATGGAAAGAGGCTTTTCGGCGGCTATCAATTTGAACAAAAAGGGCAATTTTCCGCACCCCGCCGCCGTTTCCTGCCCAAGAAACATTTCAACATCGTAGCCAATTAAATCCGGCAGAGAAAGCGTTTTTTCCCCATTTCCACCGTTCCCGTCAGGCAGAATCACGCGGGAAGGAGCGGCGGGGTGTACACCCATCCAAAGCTCCGCCCAGGGAATCTGGCTTAGGTTTCTCTGCCTCATAAGCTCAGGAATCCATCTCGACGAACCCCATTCGTAGTTTTTTACCGTGTTTTGAAGTTTAAAAAACACCGCTGGTATTTTTTTCACAGATGCGGAAGCTTCTGTTTGCGGCGCACAAGGGGAGGGTACACTCTCGTTTGGAGTATCGTTCAACTGCTGGCTTGACTGGCAATCATTCTTCGGAGCATTACGCGGAGTTTCATCACCATCTTCCGCTGGCAAGATCTCCTGGAGACTCAAAATCATTCCCGGAATAATCTCATCAAGTTCGCCAGATGCTTTTTTTTCGGCGGCGGCACTTTCCGCCTTGCGAAGCTCATCGCACAACAGAAAACCGCTTAGTATGGCAATTTTTAGAGGGTCTTGTAAGGAAGAAATGCGCTGAACATTTTTGACAACTTCCCGGTATTTAGAAAGAAGCGTATCCAAATATTCTGGCTTTTCCTCAGCGGATATGGTAACAGACGTTCCCAAAATATCAATACGTAGATTGCTTTTTTCCATAGGGTGTCAACGCTAAAAAATGTCCAGCTCCTGTTTTGACTTTTCGTTATTGCTTGGCGCTGTTGCTGGCGGCACTTCCGGGTCAGGTATCAATACTGTACCGGAAGCCTCTTTTTCTTTTTTCTCAGGGGTGTCTGTGCCTTGTTGCAGGGAAACAGCAGGCTTTTCAGCGGAAAGCGTTTTCTCCGCAACCGGATGCTTTTCCACAGAAAGCGCTTTCTCCACAGCGTCCTCAAACTGATTAAGCCTGTCCAGCGCGGAGAGAATTCCGTTTTCAATACGGCTTTGCTCTTCCTTAAACTGCTGAATGAGAACCTCAAGCTCGTCAATCCGTTCTTGGTACGAATCAAGCTTTCCCTTCAGGGTTTTATTCTCTTCGGTTACTTTTTTGACGTAATCAACCGCCTTCGTAACTTTGGATTCAAGCAGTTTAATCTGTTCCAGGCTTACCATTATGCCCCCAGCGCGGCCTTTGCTTGTGCAACCACTGCCTTAAACGCCCCAATATCCTCGGTAGCCATGTAAGCCAGCGCTTTCCGGTTGATCACAACCCCCGCCTTGTTCAGACCGGCGATGAGCCGGGAATAGGACAGCCCCTCGGGGCGGCACGCCGCGTTGATGCGGACAATCCACAGGCGGCGGAAATCGCCCTTGCGGTCTCTGCGGTCGCGGTATGCGTAAAAGAGAGCTTTGGCAACCGCGTCTTTGGCGGTTTTAAAGTTTGTACTCCGGCGGCCCCAATAGCCTTTTGCCAGTTTCAGGATTTTCTTGCGATGGTTCTTTCGTTTGGAACCGTCTACCGCTCTTGACATGTATTGCTCCTTGTATCACCCGTAGGGTAAAAGCCGCTTTTTAATAACCGCGGTGTTGTCGCTGGAAAGAATTCCGCCCTTGCGGAGATTCCGTTTCCGTTTCGTGGACTTCTTGGTGAGAATATGGCGAAGGTTTTGCTTTTTGTACTTAACCTTGCCAGTACCGGTAAATGAGTAGCGCTTTGCCGCGCTTTTCTTTGTTTTCATCTTAGGCATAATGACACCTTCAATACTTACTTTTTGGATTTTGGGCTTAATACCATTGACATAAACCTTCCTTCCATTGATGGCGGTTTATCCATTGCATATTCCCCTTCGATCCTTGCTAAAACGTCTTTCAGAACAACCAACCCGAGTTCTGTGTGGGCCATTTCCCGGCCCCTGAAACGGACCGTAACTTTGACCTTGTTGCCTTCACCCAAAAATTCCCGAATATGCTTGGACTTAAAATCCAAATCATGGTCGTCTATTTTTGGCTGCATACGGATTTCTTTCAGTTTTAGCAACTTTTGCCGCTTCTTAGAATCCCGTACTTTCTTTTCATTTTCGAATTTGAACTTGCCGTAGTTCATGATCTTGACAACTGGCGGAGCCGCATTGGGAGCAACTTCTACCAAGTCAAGCCCCTGCTCTCTGGCGATTGCAAGCGCCTGCATCGTCGGCATAACTACCTGCTGTTGTTCGCCTTCATCGCGGATGAGGCGAACCTCATGCACCCGAATCTGCTCGTTAATTCGTAAATCCTTATCCGACAACTGACCTCCTCATGGCTACACATCACTCCTTCCGTGAAACAAATCTGCGGCACGCCGCGCGACCGCCGCAGAAACTTGTTTATTAGTTTTTAGAATTATAAGCCAAAAATATAAAGTATGTCTAGTGGGTAAACTGCACAAAACACAGAAATCAATTGTGGCGGACTTGCTGGAGCAGTCTCAGTATAGGTGACTGGTCTGAGGCTGGGCTTGCAAAGCAGTCGTATGTTGATATGGGAACGATTGTCAGGCTGCCCTATTCATCGGTCGCTGGCAAGAATTTTGGATACCTGACGCAAGGGTGCCGGGCTCAGGTCTGACACCGTAGTCTTGTCAGCCAACGGCTAATTCGCCTCCATAGCCTGAAAACGCTCGCGGACTTGCTGGAGCAGTCTCAGCTCACGGTTGATTGTTCGCGCGTAGTTGAATTGCCCGTTGCGTATGCGGTGGGCTTCGTCTTCCCAAAACTGTACTTGTTGGAGGTTGAGCCAGCGGAAGCTGGGATTGTCAAGGCGTTCCAGCCACGCAAGCGCCTCGCCCCAATAGAATAGCGCCGCGCGAAAACTCGTTTCGGCGATTTCAAGCGACGACAGAATTGGTTCCCGAAACGGTGCGTTGAAGAAAAAGGCGTTCCGCTTGTTCCACATATTCCCTAAAAACATATGCTGTTCGGCAAGGCGGATGTTGACGTGCATCATAAAAAGATAGCGGTACTTTTCCCACTGGACTTCGTTTTCTATGCGGGTGAGCGCGTGAAGGGGATTGGCAAAGGGCGCGTTCAGCGCTTGCTCCAGCCAGTAAATATTTTCGATATAGTTATCCGGCGTGCGGTTGTGGTGAGTGTGAAATAGGCGGTAAAACTCTTCCTTATATGTAACAAAACGCGCGGAGGCAGTTTCTGCGGCAAACAGGAGGAAGAGCGCAAGGAGCGGGATACATCGTTTCACCTTTTCATTATCGGCAGTTTTTGGATAATGCGCCGGACTTCCTGTGCCACCGTTTGCACATCGGACGCGGCGTCAACCACTTCGACTATCACGCCCTGCGCCTGGAAACGGGGCAGCAAGTTCTTGTAGCGGGTGCGTACCTTAATTTGAAAATCGAGGTACTCGTAAATCTCTTGCATATCTCGCCCTGCCATTCGGCGCTGGGCGGTTTCAGGCTCAATATCGAAAAAAATAAGCAGTTGCGGCAGGGGAAAATCGCCGTTCAGTTTTTCAGGCAGTGCGTCGCCGCATTCAAGCCCCTGATACACCAGCGATGACGGCAGGTAGCGGTCGGAAACCACGAGTTCTCCCCGCGCACAGCGTTCGGCAACGCCGCCTGAGGCGTAGATATGCTCGTTGCGGTCGGCGGCAAACAGCATCGCCGCTGTTTGCGGGAGCAGGGCGGTTTCTTTGCGTAAAAACGAGCGAATGAGCTTTCCGATGGAACTATTTGTCGGCTCGGTTGTTTTATACAGTGGAGGCAGGTGGAGTTGCTCGGGGTTGCGGCTGAAAAAATCTTCCAGCAGACCAAGCTGGGTTGTTGTGCCGGAGCCATCGCCGCCCTCAAAGACAACAAAATTATCGAGAATTTTCATACAGAATAGGGTATACTATTAGTTAAAAGAGTACAATCGGGGTTATTCCCCCACGACGGATTTTGTGGTACAATTGCCCAAATATTTGGCGAAATCAGGCAGAGCAGAGGGGCGGAACGTGGCAGAACGAAAAGACGGCAGGGAAGGGGAGAAAAGTTTTCTTTCTTTCGCGGGCTTTTTTTTGAAAATTCTCGTTGTTGCCGTTTTTGTGGCGGGTACTGTTGCCATAATTCGCCCGTTGCACAGCGCCCTTTTGGAGCGGATGGAGCGGGGGCGCGATGTTTTTTTCAGCCGCCTTGAGGAATACTGGGGGCGCCGGATTCAGTACAGCTCGATGGGGCCTCCTGTTTTCGGTGCGCTGGATATTCGCGATGTCCGAATCCTGCGTGAGGATGACAGCGTTCTTTTAAGCATTGCGCGCATTAGGCTTTCATATTCGCTTATCAGCCTTGTGCGGGGAAATATCTTTGATTCTTTCCATTCTGTGCGGCTTGATCAGCCGGTTTTGAACCTTGATGTTGAAAAAGATGCTGATATAGTAGAACGTTTTGCGTTGAGTAATAATCGGAACGGGCAAACGGCTTCCTCCCCGCAATCGGCGGTTTATCCGGCATCGGCGGCAGAATCTGCTCCGGCTTCCCCGCAGGCGCGGATAACGATTGAGGGGTTGCGCGAACTTTTGCCCGAAGGGTTTTCCCTGCGGGTTTGGAACGGAACGTGGGACATTGCCGGAAGTGCGGGCAGTGTGGCGCTCCAAGGCTTTGATTTTGGCGTTTCGATGAGCAGCGAGAGTTTCCGGTTTCAGGGAGGCTGGAACGCTTCTGCTGCCATGAACGGGGAACTGGGGTTGAGCGCGGCGATGGCTGCCCGCATCAGCGGGGAGTATATGCACGAAAGCGGGGAGGGCAGCGTTACGCTGGCGATTCCTTCCTTTGGCGGGGAATATGTGAAGGTCAGCCCGTTGAGCTTTACGTTTCTGCTCTCCAACGGCGCTATTGAAGGGCAAAAATCCCACGGTAGTTCTCAGGCATCCGGGCAGCTTTTTTACGATTTTGAAATGGGCAAGTTTTCCAGCACTATCGAGGGTAATAATTTTCCCCTTTCGGAGCTGCTGAGTTTTTCCGGCCCATGGGCGGACTACGCGCCTTTGCAGGGCATACTGATTTCAGGCAGCGCATCGTTTGAATTGGAGCGCTCTGGTCTCCCCGTGTACAGCATTCTGCTGTCCGGTTTTCGCCCTGGTGAAACGCCGGATGATGAAGCCGCTTTGTCCCTTGACCTGCGGGGAATCGGGGGCGATATAACAGTCGGCGCGCTGGAACTGCAATCGTCCAACGGAAACGTGAGTTTTCACGGCGGTATGGATATGCTCGCCGCCGCCCCCTACGGTGAACTGTTCCTTGCCAACTTCAGCCGCAGCCAGGACATTCCCGGCGTCAGCGGCACCTTTACGCTGGGCGCGCACGGGCGGGAAATCACCCTTTCCGGCCACAACCTGAGTGCCGCCGGAGACTCACTCCAGGCGCTGGATGCCGCGCTGTCCCGCGAAGATGGTGGATTTACCTTCTATCTTTCAGCCCTCGCCGGAAAATCAAGCGGCGGGATCGGCGGTTCAGGCGGAGCTATGCTCATTCAAGGCTCGGTGGATAATAGCCCCCGGCAGTTCAGGACAACCCTGCTCATGGACTCGTTCCCGATTGCCGGACTATTCAGCTTTGTCGAGCCGATTATGCCCTTACCGGAACGTTTTGCACCGCTCCGTACCGCCGCCACTGGTACTTCTGTAACCACCGAATCGTTCTTTGCCGCGTACGGCGAGCATATTCTTTACAATGTTCCAAGTCTGACGCTTGTTCACTCAGGCGGCCCCAACGATATTGCAGCCTCCGTATCCTTTGCCGGAACGGAGCGGCGCTTTGATTTAAGCACAGGCCGCGTTACGTGGAAAGGCGAAAGCGCCGATATTGTCGCTTCTGCCGATTTCGCCAACCCCGATGACGTTACCTTTTCTTTCAGCGCAACCTACCAAGACTTGATGTACTATATTGGCGGTTCGGTTACAGAACGCCGCCACATCAACGCCGCCGGTTCCTACGGTTTTATGCTCGATATAAACAGTGCGGAGGATGGCTCGCGCCGCGGATACGCTCAGGCAGAAAATATCCCCTTTGCCTCCGGCAACGGACATGCGCTGCTCAGTTTTCTGTTTTCCCTTCAGCACAATTCTGCCGATTCGTGGGAGGCGGCAATCGAGCGTTTTGAAATATCAGGGCTTGCTACCCCTGCCTCCTCCTCCGCATCCCTGCACGTAACCGGGTTTGCTAACGAAAGTGCTCTTAATATTCCAGTAATAGTTTTTAATGACGGGCTTGGTACACTGCAAGGCAGTCTTTCTGCCGACTGGGATTTTGCACAATCGCGCTACACGTTTGAAGCGGATATGCGTGGGAACAGTTTGAGCGAGCTATACATTGTGAACGGAGCGATTGACGGCGGGCGGCTGGAACTTGATTTTTCAGGGTACGGGATGCAGCTCAGGCGGGCAAGTGCTTACGATGCCGTTGCGGATGCCGGTTTTCGCCTTTCCTGGGAATCGATAAACTCATTCCTTGCGGAAGCGGAGCTGTCCTCGCTGATTATGCGCGATGGCAACGAAACGCTCGTAGCGGCGGCATCCGCCAGTGTAAACCAGGAAACTTTTTCGCTCCGCAATGTGAGTGCCAGCTATGCCGGCCTGCAAGCCTCTGTCCCCAATTTGACGATAGACCGCGCATCTTCTCAGGCGTACACTCGGGGCGTGATACAGGGAAGTCTTTACGAGCGCCCTGTGGATATTGTCTTCCGGAGCGAGGTGTCCTTCAGCGCTGCGCAAACGTGGGCGCAACTGCTGCGGGGATTTGATCGTCTGGAAGGTTCTCTGGCGTTCGACACCGCCAAATATTACACGCAGGAAGCGCAGGAGCCGTTCAGTTTTGAGTTTGCCTCCCTACGGCAGCAGGGCGGCGGTTTTTCCGTCAACGTAAGCGGCGGCCCGCAGAACATGCTGCGTTTTATGTACAGCCCTGCTGACAACCCCGCCCTGAGTACGGGAACGTTCTTTGCCGCCCTTTCATCCCCATCTCCCGTGCGAGGCTCGATTGCCGGTTCAATGAGCGCTGCCACGATAGACGCGCATATGCCCGATTTGTACGTGGATTTGGAGTCGCTGTCGCAGTTTATGCCGCCCGATTTATCAGTTTACTTCCCCGCCGGTTTTGTTTCAGGTTCCGTTCGCATAGTGGGACCTTTGGCAGACCCCGGGTTTTACGGCAGCGTGATCGGCACTGGCGTGCATATTGTCGTTCCTGAGTTTATCCCCCAGCCCATTCGCCCCGTGCCGGTAACGTTTTTGCTCAACGGGAGCGAAATGAGCTTTGGCCCGATATTTACCGAAGTAGGGCGCGGCGGCGGGATGGCATCCGCCGAATTTGTCTTTGATCGCTGGGTGCCCGACACATTCAGCATCGATATTCAAGTGCCGCAGGAAACACCCATCCCTTACGGGTTTGACATCGACGGGCTTTTTGCTGGCGGGCTGGTGTCGGGAAGGCTTGCGCTCGCCATGGAAGAAAAGTTGCTTTCGGTTACTGGGGCGCTGACGGCTCACAACACCGAAATAAGCCTCGGTGCGGCAGGTTTCTTTGCGGAAGGGCCGTTGGGCATTTTCGGGAACGAGCCGTTCGGTATCGGCACGGCTGCAACTATGCCGATGACCATTTCTCGTGACAGCGAAAGCGTCGTCGATAAGTTTATAAATCTCTCCATTCGCTCAGGCCGCCGTGTGGAATTCTTCTGGCCGAGCGTTAATTTCCCCATGCTGCAAGCCACGGCAACGATGGGTTCGCTTATTCATATCACCAGCGAGACTGCGTCAGGGAGTTTTAACCTTACCGGAGATGTTGATTTGCGGAGCGGGGAGATTTTCTACCTTGAACGCAACTTTTATATCCGCGAAGGCACGTTGTTCTTTAACGAAAACGAGACGGAGTTCAATCCCCGCATTACAGCCCGCGCGGAAATACGCGAAGTCTCGGAGTCCGGGCCGGTAACCATCTCCATGATTATCGAGAACGAACCGCTCATGTCATTTTCCCCCCGTTTTGTGTCGAATCCACCTCTGTCGCCAATAGAGGTTTTCTCTATTTTGGGGCAGGTTCCGCGGGAGGGCGAAGCTGCGCGCAACGTGGGAATGTCCGCTGCGCTTGACACACTGGCGCAATTTTCGGTGATGCGGCGGATTCAGCGCCAAGCCCGCGACCTTTTGGGGCTTGATATGCTTTCGATACGCACGCAAGTCATCAACAACGTTCTGTTTCCCGGCGTTGTCAACCAGTCTGGGGAAGATACAGGCCTTACCCCCGCTCGACCAAACACACTTGGTAACTATTTTGACAATACTACTGTTTTCATAGGTAGATACTTCGGTAACGTAATTTTTGCTCAGGCAATGCTTACCGTCAAATACGATGAATTTAGGACAAGCGCAGGAGGTGTGATGTTGGAGCCGGAGCTGGGTTTTGAAATGAGAGGACCTCTGTTTGACGTTCGCTTTAATATGATTCCGCTAAACCCGGAAAACTGGTTTATAGAAGATACTTCCATTTCGTTTCTTATGAGAATGGAACATTTAATGAAAATTGTACGCGGATAAGACTTTAAACTTTTCTTTTTTTTTGAGATGATAGAGAAAGCGACCGCGAACTGTAGTTTGCGGATAAGAGTAAGACAAGCGTATTCGAGGAGTATAGATGCGTTTTGGTTTAGCATTTGTTTTGGCAACGGTACTGGCTTTTTCAGGGTTTGCCCAGCAACAGAACGAATGGTTTCAGGGAAAACCTATCAAAAACATTGTTTTCGAAGGACTCGTACACATAAGCGCTTCGGAACTCGATGGAATTATCGAGCCCTTTATCGGCGCGCCCTTCAGCGACAGCGCCTACTGGGAGCTTCTGGGGCGCCTGTACGCCCTTGAGTATTTTGATAACCTCAGCCCCACGGCGATTCCGGTGGATTCTGCTGCCAGCGGGGTTGTTATCCGCTTCACCGTTACCGAACGGCCAACAATTGCGCGGATCACGTTTTCCGGCAACAGCAACATCAGGCGAACGGAGCTGCTGAACCTGATAACGCTCAGCACAAACGATGTTGCCACGCAGCTTCGCCTGAGAATGGACGAGACGGCGATTGTCAACCGCTACCTTGAACGGGGATTCCCCGATATTAAGGTTAGAGCCGAGACGGAAACTATCAGCCCTTCGCGGGTTGTATTGACGTTTCATATCGAAGAGGGCGAAAAGATAGCAATCGAGCGTATTCTCTTTGAGGGGAACACGGTTTTCACGTCCCGCGTTTTACAGCGGCAGCTTTCCCTGCGAACGCGCCGCCTTTTCGTTGACGGTGCGTTCAGCGAGGCTGCCCTTATTGCCGACCGCCAAGCCATCCAGCAGCATTATCACGACCGCGGGTTTATCGATGCGGCGGTAATCGACGATGTGCGGGAAATCCGCAAGGACGACCGTGGCAACAACCTCATGACGATTACCTTTAGAATCCACGAAGGCAGGATGTATACCTTTGGCGGAGTTACCTTTTCAGGCAACAGTATTTTTACCACCGAGCAGCTTTCGGCGCAGGTGCGTTCGCGTGTAGGCGCTCCGGTAAACTCCCGGCAGTTGCAATCCGACCTTATGCGGGTGTCGGCGATGTACTTTGAAGGCGGTTATATTTTCAACCGCATAGAACCAATTCAAACGCAAAACTCGGAGACAGGAGTTCTTACCGTCAATGTAGATATTGTAGAGCGGGGGCGGGCGCACATCGAAAATATCATTATCCGGGGGAACACAAAAACCCGTGATTCGGTAATTCTGCGGGAATTGCCGCTGGTGCCGGGGGATGTTTTTTCTCAGGCAAAGATTATCGAAGGGATGCGGAATCTTTTTAACCTTCAGTTTTTCTCTGCCATCAACCCGGAAACGCCTCCTGGCAGTGTTGATGCCCTCATGGATTTGGTGATTAACGTTGAAGAGCAGATGACCACCGATGTGCAGTTCGGTTTAACCTTCTCAGGTTCTTCCGACCCTAGTACGCTTCCGATATCGGCTATGGTGCGGTGGACAGATAGAAACTTTATGGGTACGGGTAACACGGTGGGTGCTGATGCTACCTACTCGTCTGATTCTCAGGTTCTTTCAATGCAGTATACCCAACGTTGGGCACTGGGTTTGCCTCTTTCGGCGAATTTTGATTTTACCATCCAGCGTAATCAACGCAGGGCGCCAATGGCGAATTTTGACTATCTTTTTAACGGGGATGAGTCATTTGCCTTTCCCGCTGGTTTTGATAGTTTTGATCAATACCTAGAGGCACGGAGAACTCCTCCCAGCGAATACCTGATGACGTATAGCCAGTGGCGCTTGTCGCTGGGCGTTGGAACGGGTTACCGCTGGACGACAGCGGCGGGGATTTTGGGAGTGGGTGTTGGTTTCCGGGTGGGAATGGTGTTGAACAGCTACGACCAGGAAATTTTTACGCCGTTTGATCCGCTGTTGCGGAATCGCAACAATTTGTGGACTCCGGCTACTTCCGTGTGGACAAGCGTCTCTCTCGATCGGCGCGATGTATTTTTCGATCCCACCAGCGGCTATTACTTGTTACAGCGGTTGGGCTGGTTCGGGATTATGCCGATAGAACAGGAGCATTATATCCGCACCGATTCAAGGGCGCAGTGGTTCTACACCCTTTTGAATCTTCCTGTTACAGAGAACTGGAACTTCCGGGTAGTGTTTGGTATCAATTCGGCACTTTCCTTTATTTTCCCCCAGCCCCAGCACAGCCAGCCCTTCATCGAAGAAGCCAACCAGCTTTCTGTTGACGGGATGTTTGTCGGCCGCGGCTGGATATCTGAGTTCAGGCGGCGTGGTTTGGCGCTGTGGGATAACTGGGCGGAGTTACGCATCCCCTTAGCGCCGGGTATTCTTGCGCTGGATTTCTTCTTTGATGCGGCGGGTATTGCTCCTACTCCCTCAGATATGTTCAGTTCCAATTATTGGCACAATGACGGAAGTGCGCCGGATCATAACACGTTCTTTTTGCGGTTCAGCGTGGGCGGCGGTTTGCGCTTTACCATACCGCAGTTCCCGATTCGGCTCAGCTTTGCCCGCCGCGCCTTGATACAGGACGGAAGTTGGCAGTGGCAGCAGGGTGCTCTTTTCGGCAACACATTGGACTTTGTTGTTTCTTTTGCTATATCTGGTTTTTAAGGTAGTTTTGTATGGTGGTATTTTGTATGGTATGTGGAGAGAACATTGGGAGTTGTGGAGGATACCAGTGAAGAAATTGTGTTTCATGATTTTTATCTGCCTAGCTGCAAGTTTGTCGCTTGAAGCCCAGCAGATTACCCGTTTTGCAGTGGTTGATCTTCCGAAGGTGTACATGGCTTTTTTCCGGGAATCCAGGGCAGTGCGGGATTTTGAAGCGCGGAGCGCGCGCGTGCAGGCTGACATCGACCGGATGACTGGGGAAATCCAGACGCTGCGGGTGAATATGGTAAACGCCCAAGCCGCCGGGAACGAGGATCAGGCGTTGCGGATGGAGGCGGAAATTAACAGAAGGTCGGAAATTTTACGGGAATTTCACCGTACAAGAACTGCCGATCTGGAAACGCAACGGGCGCGCCTGACCCAATCGGACACCTTTCTTAGTCAGGTCTATGATGAGATTCGGTTTATTGCCGAAAGCGAGGGGTTCAGTATGGTTTTGAACCTGAACAATAACAACAGCATAGTTTGGTTTAGCCCAACTGTAGATATTACCGACAAGCTTATCAGCAATCTTTTGGCAAATACGAACCGTTAGAGGTGGAGAGGTAACGGAAAATTACGGGTGCTGCTGAAACCCCCATGATGGGACAGTACCGGCGGATAAAGCGGGACCATCAGGGAGAAGTTCTTTTTTTCAGGCTCGGCGACTTTTACGAGATGTTTTCCGATGATGCCGTGGAAGTGTCCGCCCTGCTCAATCTTACTCTTACCAGCCGCGCGGGAACTCCCATGTGCGGCATTCCTTACCATGCGTCGCGTTCCTACATCGCGCGGCTTTTGCGGCTGGGGAAAAAAATCGCCGTGTGCGAGCAGTCCTCCGAAGGCGGCAAGGGGCTTATGGAACGCCGCGTCGTGGAGATTATCACGCCCGGAACCGCCATTGACGAAGATTTTCTTGATAAGGGCACTTCCAACTACCTTGCCTGTCTTGCACTTGCCACTGATTCTGGCGGTGCTGCTACTGATGTAGCGCCTACTGACGTAGCGCCTGCTTTTTCGTTTTCCTAC
>WQZT01000025.1 GCA_009780595.1 Treponema sp.
ACTACCATACAAATGCTTGCAATTTCTCAGGAACGGAACACTTACAGGCTTATCCATGAATTTACTGGCAAGCCATCCATACAATTTTCACATTTTAAGTTTTCTGATGACAGGAGATCGGCAATTTGGAAGAGCGGCTATGACATTGCACCTTTATACCATATTGACGGCGAAAATGGTGTACTATCCTACTTATTCGAGGTGGGAAATAGATATGCATTATCATCTGACGGGCGTTTTATTGCTTTTGTCCCTGCTTCCCAAGCCCATCGTAACACGCTTGCGCTTTTCAGCGTGGAAGCAGGGGATGTTATAGCGCAATTCGCAATAACAATAGACGAAATTTTAATTTTTAGCCCGTTTATTCTTCAGGAAGGACAAAGTGACTTCAGGCTATTCAATGTCATTGATCATCCAGGGTTTACTAATGCGGAAGGAGTTCTTGATACAGAAAACTTGACGCTCCAGATGAACAAAATCTCTGGCTTTGCTCCCGAGTTGAACCATGAGGATATGCTTGCCGTCCGCCTTAATAACTTTCCTCGTTTGCGGCACTCGCTTAACATAGAGCTGCCGTTCCCTGCACATGGAAGATCGCTCATCGCATCGGAATTGGTAAACGTATATTCAGAGCCTGATTTTTCAAGTGAAGTTATTCAAAGCGTTGAAAGGCTTTCCTTTGGGCAAGCGGGGTATTATTTTGAGCTTCACGAGATTGGGGATGCAGTCGTTTTTGACGGCATCAGCTCGCATTGGGCGTATGTGGAGTTATGCAAATCAGATGGACAGGAGGGATGGTCAATAGACACCTTCGGGTGGGTTTTTCTGGGGCTGATGGTTTATTGAGGGTTGGATGTGTTACATGATGAATACTTCCCTAAAAGAGCCAACACCGAAGGTGTTGACCCGCCGCCTGCGCTAGCGGGCATTTAATCCCCTCCTTGAAAGAGCCAACACCGAAGGTGTTGACCCGCCGCCCGCTAATTGCGTACAATAACCGAGAGGTTCTGCCATGTCTGAAGTAAACAAAATAAACGCTGACCAACGGCTGGAGTCAATCCGCCACTCTGTCAGCCACGTTATGGCGCAAGCCGTTACCCGCCTTTTCCCCGGGACAAAGGTCGCTATCGGTCCGTCTATCGAAAACGGTTTTTACTACGATTTTCAGTTTCCTGCTAGCGAGAGCGGCAAGCCGGCGATCACCGCAGAGGATCTGCCCGCCATCGAAGCGGAGATGAAAAAGCTCATCGACAGCCGGCAGGATTTTACGCGGGTGGAACTTGAGCGCGCTCAGGCGCTTGACCGCTTTGCCGATGAGCCGTTCAAGCAGGAGCTTATCAACGATCTTCCGCCCGGCGAGACGATGAGCGTTTACGAAAACCGCGCCTCAGACGGGGCGCTCCAGTGGGCGGATTTGTGCCGCGGACCGCACATTCAAAACACGCGCGAGATTCACAGCGGGGCGTTTAAGCTTATGAGCATCGCCGGAGCGTACTGGCGCGGGGACGAAAACCGCCCCATGCTCACGCGCATTTACGGCACGGCGTGGGAAACTCCCAAAGACCTGAAAGCCCACCTCGCGTTTCTGGAGGAAGTCGAAAAGCGCGACCACCGCCGCATCGGCAAGGAGCTCGACCTGTATTCTACGCACGAGGAAGCCGGGGCGGGGCTCGTGTACTGGCATCCGAAGGGCGGGCGTATGCGGGTTGCCATCGAAGATTTCTGGCGGCAGGCGCATTACCGCAACGGCTACGAAATCCTGTACACTCCGCACATCGGCAAATCGTGGCTGTGGGAAACTTCCGGCCACCTCGGTTTTTACAAAGAGGGAATGTACAGCTCGATGGAAATCGACAAGCAGGATTATTACCTCAAGCCGATGAACTGTCCTTTCCATATTATGATTTACAACAACTCAGGCCGCTCGTACCGCGACCTGCCTCTGCGCTGGGCGGAACTCGGCACGGTGTACCGCTACGAGCGCTCAGGCGTTTTGCACGGCTTGCTCCGTGTGCGCGGTTTTACGCAAGACGACGCGCACATCATCTGTACGCCGCAGCAAATGGAAAGCGAGATTCTCGAAGTTCTGCGTTTTAGCCTGTGGATATGGAACGTGTTCGGCTTTAAGGACATCAAGGCGTACCTTGCCACCAAGCCTGCGGAGTCCGTGGGCGAGCAGAGCCGCTGGGATGCTGCGCTGGAAAGCCTTCGCAAAGCTATCGATGCCGAAGGGCTTGCCTACGAAATCGATGAAGGCGGCGGCGCGTTCTACGGACCTAAAATCGACTTGAAGATTAAAGACGCGCTGGGACGCGAGTGGCAAATGACCACGATCCAGTTCGACTTTAACGAGCCTGAGCGTTTTGATATGACGTTCGTTGACGCTGACGGCACGCGCAAGCGCCCGTATATGATACACCGCGCGCTGCTGGGCAGCCTTGAACGCTTTTTCGGTGTGCTCATCGAGCATTTCGGCGGCGCGTTCCCGGTGTGGATTGCTCCGGAGCAGGTTGCCGTTATTCCCGTGTCGGATGTTTTCAACGAGTACGCGAACAAGATCGCCAATGAACTGAAGGCTAGAAACTTGCGGGTTTCTGCCGAGCTTGACGATAACCGGATGAACGCGAAAATCCGCGACTGCCAGAACCGGAAAATCCCGTATATGCTCGTGGTGGGCGAGCGGGAAGCCAGCGAAGGCACGGTGTCGATTCGTCTGCGGGACGGCAGGCAAATGCCCGCGATGAAGGTTGCCGAGTTTGCCGATTGCGCGGCGAACAAGGTCGAAAGCCGCGCACTGGATTTGTAAGAAAATGTGAGGCGGGTGCTATGGATAAAGCTAATTCCGCTTGACGGTAATCAGGTTGTCAAGGTAATTCCGAAACGCTACCTCGAATTCCTCGGTGATTCTTCGTTCCGCCGTCCGTAGCGCCCGCTGTTCCGCTTCCGCTATCGTCAAATGTCCTTCCCGCCCACTTATCATCGGGTGGGTGAACAGCCCGCTGTTCCCTTCGGCGGCATGTTCCAGCCGTGCGCTCAGTTCAAAGCGGACAAATTGATTTTGCTGGCCGGGGAGGTCTACACGGCTGGAGTTGTACGAAACTCTCATCACATACCGCGAATTGTCCTGCCCGCTCCGAAAGCCCGCTCTCGTTATAACGCCGTCAAAAGCGTTGCGTATCCGGTTGTCCTGATCGCCAGTTACCACAATGCCGACGGGGATGGTGCGGATAACGTCAGCCGCCGCAATGCGAAAATCGTTGCCGGTTTGCAGTGCGGCGGGATTTATGCCGCGCGTGTTTCCGATAACGGTCAGCACGTTGCCGTACATACGGTTGACATCGGCAATCGCCGCCGCCAGCCTCAGTCGCGCAAAGCCGTCGAGCGAATTCCGCACCTGCGGTGTCATATTCACAAGGTCGCTGATAATTCGTTCGTTCGAGCGGATGAGGTCGGCGTACAGGACAGACGTTCTCTCGTTTTCCATAACGGCAACCGCATAGTGAATGTTGTTCCGTGTGTCAAACCAGTTTCCGGCAATTTCCGCCCCGACTAAAGTGTCCATCTGCGCCGATGTTGTAATGGCGTTCTGTACAGCGGTGCTTTCTGACACCTGAATTACACCGCTCCGAATCGCCTCGCTGTAGCTCGTTGTGGTATGCAGTTCCGCTTGCACCGCTTGCCCGAATATTCCAACGATTTTTGCCAGCGCGTCTGCTTCCGCTTGCGCCCTGCCGGGGCCGTAGCCAACCGCCGCGACAAAGCGGCTTCTGGGATACACAGCGCTGGGATTGTCCACCCACGCCGGGCGTGCCGTTACGGGCGAAGATGCGCCGCTTTGCGCCGCCGCGCCACCTTGTGCCGCCGCGCCGCCAGAACCAGCCCCGCCTGAAGGAGCGCCACTTGAAGAGAGATCTCTTCCGCCGCCATCCATCGCAGCAAGCGCCGCCTGAGCTGCGGCTTCTGCCTCCGCCGCTTCCCGCTCCGCGTTACTGGGGGCGGCACTGGCGCACGCCGCCAGAAGTGCGGCACACAACGCCGCCGCTGTAAACATCGACATCATCTTAAACATATAAACCTCGTTAAATTCAAAGTATGCTCGCCGACTTCCAGTAATTGCGATTGGGATTCAATAAGCCGCGAAGCTCCGTAAAAATTCACTGTAACCGTATACGAGCCGGGTGTCAGGTTAATTGCGCCCACCAGCACGCGGGCAGGGAAAAAGCGGGAAATCCTCGTGTCAGCCCGCTCGGACGCTTCGGAAAACGTCCGCCCCAAAACGCCCACCAAAAGCCCCATTCCATCACCGCCGCGATCCCGAGCTACGTTCGCCCCAATAGCGGCGGCAGTAGTCCGCGTAATTGCGCGGACGGTACTTCTAATCACCGTCAGCGTGTAGGTTGAGCGGAACGTTTCCCGCGCAACCGCGCTCATATCTTCCAAAAGTTCCAGATTAAAACGCTCCCCCGTATCCAAAACCACTTCCACCCGGCTGATGCTCTGCGGCCTGTCTACCATGACCGGAAGCGATATACGGGTTGAGTTGTTGGGAAATTCAAACGGCAGGGGAATGAGAATGTGACTTGATTCCTTTATGGGGGCAAGCCCGGTAAAGGCAATAACGTTCAGCCGCGCCCGCCCTGCGGGTATGGAAAGCTCCCCGTTCACCGAAGAGGGAATCGGGTGAGTGTAAATATCCGGCGCAAGATTAAAGGCGCGGGCGAGTTCCTGAGAATCAATCCGCGCGCTGTCCATATTTCCGATAGCACGGTAAAATAAAATCCCCAAATACCGCGACAGTGCCGAGTTGGAAAAACTGGATGCCTCCATCGGAATCTGCCGCGGGTCTACATTCTGGTTTGAATCGATCATCCGCCGCGCAACTCTCTGAAACCTATCCGCAAGGACAACCAGCTTTTCGTTCATCCGCCTGATTTCAACGAGGGAGCTTTCGATATTCCCCATCGCGTGAAAATTAAGCGCGTTAAAAACGTTGATGTACAAATCTTCGTAGTTTTCACCCTGATAATCGCGCACCGTGTCGTTCAGCAACAGAGCGCCAATATCCTGCGTGATACTTCTGGTGAAAGCTTCCTCGATGAGCCGCTCCGCATTGTTAAGGTCGTTGAAGGACTCCCGGTACATTCCGGCAAAATGCTGTATCATTCCCCGGTCGAGGTAAAACAGCACATCGTTTCTGGCGCTGTTGTACACGCTGCCCCGCGCCCCGCGCCTGTTGTTCAACGCAGCCAGCGCTTGCTGGTGAGAACCATCCCGCACCTGCTCGTCGATTTGAGTATAAATCTTGGGATTGCTGGCGCACGACACAAGCACGAGGAACACCGCCGCCAGCACAAGGAGACGCAAACACTTCACCTCAGCAAACTCCCTTTGTACAAAGCAAAAAGCGAATCAAGCAACGTTTGAGCGCGCTTACGAACGGCGGCGAGGCTGTGTGATTACTTTTCTTATATCGCGGTTTTCGCCAATCCAGATTCGGGTGTTTCTCTCAAGGTGAGTCATTTCGGCGTTGATAAAATACGAACGCACCGTTGTGTTGCCTGACTGCTCGACAATGGAGTTAATTGATCCGGTTAAAAGAAGCACCGCGCCAGTTTCGTTCGCCAGCGCCGAAGCTGTTGCCTCGCTTGCGAACACCTGCTGATCCTGCCGCTCGGCGCGGAGTTCCACGCGGGTCGCGCCCCCGGCGACAAAGTCCATTTTCCCCGAATTGAAAATGGCGCTCTCCATCATCCGCGAGATGATGGCAGTATCAATATGCTCGCTCGATTCGTTTCTAAACGAGCCAACCAAAACCGCCGGTAATCTGCCGTTGTTCTGGGCAGTATACTGTTGAATGAATTGCGCCAGGCGGGGGGAAGTCAAACTGTTGTTGATAAGGCTTTCCGCCACCATGCGGGCATCGGTATCGTTCCAGCGGCCAGTCAAATCGATAGCGGTGTCTGTCCCGACACGGGTAACTTTTGGACTAGAACTGCACGCGGAAACCAACGCGGCAACAAGCGCAACACATGAAAACACAACAAGAGATTTTCTCATCAAAATCCTCCATAAACAAAATACAAAGATAAAAAATTAGGGCGATACAGCCCTCTATTAAAATATATCACAAAATTTGAGCTTATTCAACATTAAAGCAAGTTGTATAGTGCATCTTGTTTTACATGCGAGTTGAAAAATAACTGTAAATTGTATAGTATTGATATAAGTAATATAAGGAAAGAATTAGGGTGAAAAAATGGCTGGTGTAATATCGGGGTCAGCGCAATATTACACAAAGTTTGCAGAGCAAACAATACTTGGTAATTACTACGCGATAAGTAAGCTGGGAATTGATCGCGCTCAGTGTTTCCTAAAAATCGGGGGCTATTTAATTCTCTGCACGCCGTTTCAGTTGGGCTTCAAACGGTCGATTTTTATGGCGTCAATTTCAAAAAAGGAAATGGTCTTTTTTCAGAGGTATATCAATACTATCGTAGGGCTTTCCATTTCGCTTAACCCCGACAAGCGTCCTGAACCCGTCAAGTTTTTCCTCCGCTGCACGCTTAATACGATTGGTCAGATGAAAGGCCGCGAGAATGTGGGGCTTTTTGTGGTGAATTATAAAAGTTCGCCAGACGAAATGGTTACGATGATGGGCAGTTTTATGGAAACGCTGGAGCGGCTGAAAACGCTGTACGATGAGGACGCAAGTTCGCCGATCAGAATGACACCTGCTATTTCCAAAGCGATGGGCTACAACGTGTTTGCCACGGTTACTGGCGGAGCTGCGCCGCCAAAGCGGATGCAGGTTTTAGGGCTTGCTCCAAAACAGATAGAATATGTGGAAGCCGCGCCGCCGCCGTCCACGCCTGTGCTAAAAAATGGAGCTCAGGTGGCGTACCAGCTTTTCTTCAGGCAGTACCGTGTTTCCGTCAACGGAACGATTAGCGCCAGTGAACCGCTGCGGCCGGGCATTGTGAGAAACACGGCGGCGTTGGAATTTAGCCCTGAGTTGGTAGAAATAATAGAAGATTTCAGATACAATTCCCAAATGAATTTGCCTCCTGAGTAAATTCGTTGAACGTTGTAAGTACGAGGTTGATATGGCTGATTTCATTGAACCTAAAATCTTAAAGGGTTTTCGGGATTTTTTGCCTCCGGCGGAAATCGCCCGCAAGAATCTGGTGGAAAAAATCGAGCGGTTTTTCCGCTCCTACGGCTTTGTTCCCATCGACACGCCTGCGCTTGAATACGCGGAAATCCTGTTGGGCAAAGGCGGCGGTGAAACGGAAAAGCAGATTTACCGTTTTCGGGATAACGGCGATCGTGATGTCGCACTTCGCTTTGACCTGACCGTTCCCTTTGCGCGGTTTCTCGCCGAGCATCGCGCGGATCTTTGCTTTCCGTTCAAGCGTTACCACATCGCCAAGGTTTGGCGCGGGGAAAATAGCCAGCGGGGGCGCTACCGCGAGTTTACCCAGTGCGATATGGACATTGTTGGCAGCGACAGCGCGGCTTCGGATTTCGAGATACTCCACATTATGGCGTCAACGCTCCCCGCTATCGCTGGCGGGGACGTGATTATTCGCATCAACCATCGCGGGCTGTTTAACCGTTTCTTGTCGCGGCTGGGCGTGCTTGATTCATCGGTGAATATTCTCAGAAGTGTGGACAAGCTCGCCAAAATCGGCAGGGATGAAACGCTCGCGCTCCTTTCGGAGTTCGCAGGGGAAAACAACGCGAAGGAGATTCTTGATTACATCGGGATTTCAGGCGATTTCAACCAGACGCTCGTGGCAATGACTGCCGCAGCCGGTCCCTGCGCGGAATCCGAAAGACTGGGTTTAATTTACGAATTTATGGTTGATGCGGGGATAAGTAGCGCGGTTGTGCTTGACCCTTCCATCACACGCGGTCTAGATTATTATACTGGCATTGTTTTTGAGTCGTTCCTTGCAGAGATGCCCGGCATCGGTTCCATTTGCTCAGGCGGTCGCTACGACAATCTGCTGGGGCTGTATTCCGCCGATAAAAAGAACGCGCTCACGGGCGTTGGCACGAGCATTGGCATCGACAGGCTTATCGCCGGGCTTGAAGCGCTGGGGCGGCTGCAAACCGCGCCGTCGTACGCACAGGCCGCCATTGCTTGCGTTGCGGAATCTTCAGGCGGCGCGTACCAGGCACTTGCCCGCAAGTTCCGCGATCAGGGCATTCCCTGCGAAGTGTTTTTGGAAGAGGACAAACTTTCAAAACAGTTCCAGATGGCGGAGAAAAAAGGCCTGCGCTGGTTTATTATTCCCGATGCCGCAAATCCGCTCGGCGGGAAATTGACGCTGCGGGATTTGTCGAAACGGGAGAGCAGGGAAGGGCTGACGCTGGAGGAAGTTTCAGCGGTTTTGAAGTAAAGCGCGGGGCTGCGGGTACTGCCTCGCCCGCATCCTGAGAGCGATTCTCGGCTACCGAGCGCTTGCCGCCCGGCAGCCGAGTTAGTGAGTTAATCGAATTAGTCGAGTTAATCGCAGCAAACTATTGTAATTTTTTGGAGGCACAGTATGAGCGAAGAAAAAAATCGAGGCACGGAAGGTCGAACGAGGTCGAAAACGCTGCCTAAAGTGGCATTTGTTGCCCTATTTGCGGCTCTTGTTGCGGCGGGGTCATTTATTTCCGTTCCGATAGGGCCGGTTCCCATCATTTTGAACAACCTGTTTACTATGCTTGCGGGTCTTGTTTTGGGACCCGTCTTGGGCGGCGCGGCGGTGGGGCTGTACCTGTTAGGAGGGCTTGTCGGCTTGCCGATTTTTGCAGGCGGGTCAAGCGGCATTGCGCGGTTTGCAGGCCCCACCGGTGGCTACCTCATCGGCTTTCTTTTGTCTGCCATCGCGGTGGGGCTTATTGCCCGCCGCCCGGTTGCGGGTGAGAAACTACCGTTCCCGCGCATTGTTGCCGCAATCGTTGTCGGGATTGTCATCGTGTATATTCCCGGCGTGTTCTGGCTTAAATCAAAGCTTGATCTTACCTGGGCGCGGGCGCTTATGGTGGGAGCCGTTCCCTTTCTTGTCGGCGACGCTCTGAAGGGTGTTGCCGTAGCGCTCATTTCACGACGCCTCCGCAGAACTGCGGCTGATGTTCTTGACGGCACGAAGTAAAGCCAGAGCGATGGAAGAAACCTCCCCAAAAACGCTTTTTTCAGTTCGAGGCGTATCGAAACAATTCTCAGGCGGCATACAAGCGCTCTGCGGCATTGACCTTGATATGTTTGAAGGAGAGTGCGTTGTCGTTGCCGGGGCGAACGGCTCCGGAAAAACCCTGCTGATGCACATACTGGCGGGGCTTGTAGAGCCGTCTGCGGGGGAGATTTTTTTCCGGGGTAAACCAATCGGCGAATGCGGCAGGGAGTTGCGCCATTCGGTGGGACTGGTGTTTCAGGACTCTGACGCGCAAATCCTCGGCGAAACGGTGGAAGAGGATATACGCTTTGGGCCGGAAAACTTAAAACTGCCGCAGCCGGAAATCGAACGCCGCCTTGAAGCAAGCCTTGCCGCCCTTGAACTTGCACCCAAGCGGGATTTTACCTGCCGCCGTCTTTCCGGCGGGGAAAAGCGGCGGCTCGCGGTTGCCGGGATTTTGGCGATGGGCTGCAACACGGTCATTTTCGACGAGCCGTTTGCGAACCTCGACTGGCCGGGCGTGGTGCAGGTTCTCACGATAATCAGAAACCTGAAATCTGACGGCAAAACAGTCATCGTTCTTACGCACGAGCTTGAGAAAGTGCTCGCCTTTGCCAACCGCCTCGTGATTCTTGCGGCGGGAAAAATCAGAGATCAGGGAGAAGCCGAAGCGGTGCTGGATCGCCTTGCACCACAGTGGGGCGTGCGCGACCCGCGCGGAGTTTACACCAGCGCGAAAGACTGCACGTGGCTGGCGGGATAACCAGCGGCGGCGGGCGAAAGCACGCACTCGTGCGCTATCTAATCCAAACTATTTTTATAGGTTCACTTTTTTGAACTATTTCCAGAGCTATTTGTTCATCGTATTTTTTGTAGATGTAATAATACACTTCAAGAACATTTACTTTATGCATGATAATTTTAATTTCTTCGTTTGCGGCTTTTTGCAGTAAATCTTTTACAACATTTGCGCCATTTTCATTAGCCAGAAGAGCTATTAAGGAACAGACATCAAAAACAAACGTATTGTTCATGCTTCAAGTTCTTTGTCGCGTTGTTTTTCTTGCAAGAAATCGTCTATTGATATTTTCCCATCGGAAAACATTCCTATCAGATGATCAAACCGTGGTTTTTCTTCAGAAAACGGCGTTAATGTTATAGTCCCATTTTCCTCATAAACCTTCACTTTTTTGGTGTGGATTTTTGAGAAAACGCTTTCCGGCAATGTTTGAACATCCAAAACCATTTCTGCCACAATGTTACCCTCTGGTTTTACTATAAATTAAAACCCCAGCCTTGACAAGCACGTGGCTGGCGGGATGATAGCGCTGATCGTAAAAAAATACAAAAACTCTTATTGACACACTAATTTCCCCGTGATAAAATAGTATAAACATCATAATTCATGGTGTATTTATGAAAAGAATTAAAAAGGAGGTTTCTGTGGTACTCTGTCCATGCTATGGTGAGCTCCCATGGAGCTTAGCTAGCTATAGCTTGAATTCACCCCCCCCCCCGAAAATTTCGCTGGTATAATAACAATCTAAGCTCAACAGTTCTCTTTCCATCCAAAAACTATTCTCAACTCTGCTGTGCCGCCGCAGGTGCGCACAGGCAGCGCTTTCTTTATTCTCAGGAGGTTTTAGTATGAAACACATTTCAAGTTTGCGGCAGGTTTTATTGAGCCTTGCCGTTCTTACATTCGTCGGATTTGCAGGGTGCAAGAGCCCCGCCGATCCTCCGCCGGATTCCTACACCACCACGATAAACGCAGGCGGGCAGGATTGCGCGGCAATACCCAAGGATGCGCTTGCAGGCGATATGGTAACATTGAACGCAGGCAGCCGCGCGGGCTACAAGTTCACAGGCTGGACGGTTACCAAGCCCGCGGGGATGAAAATCACCGGAAACCAGTTTGCGATGCCGGTCAATGGCATTGAGGTAACGGCGGAATGGGAGGCGATTCTTTACGACATCACGGTGAACAGCGAAGGAAGTTCCTCGGCAGATAAAAACCAGGCAAGCATAGGGGAGATTGTAACGCTGAGCCGAGGAACGCGCCCCGACTATGGCTTTACCAGGTGGGAGGTAGTTAAGCCCGCTGGCTTAACGATTACCGACGACGTCTTTACTATGCCTGCGGCAGAGGTGGAAGTAACGGCAATCTGGAAGGCGGGCGAGTTCAGCACCAGAATAACAGACGGCGGCGACGGGGCTTCGGCAAATCCGCAGCCTGCGGAGCTTCACCAGACGGTAACGTTGAACCCGGGAAATAAGCCGGGGCACACCTTTGCTGGGTGGACAGTTGACTCGCCATCTTCCGGCGTTACGATCAATAACAATACGTTTACAATGCCGAACTCGGATGTCGAGGTAACGGCAAGCTGGACAAAGATTGTCTATACCATCGAGGTGCAACAGGGTGGGGGAACAGGCTCTTCGGCGAGTCCGAAGTCGACGACCATCGGAGAAACGGTAATGTTGAGCCACGGAAATCGACCGGGATACAACCCCGATGGCTGGACAGTCATCGCGCCTTCAGGATTTAGCTTTAATGGCGACAGCTTTGCCATGCCGGCGGACAATGTCGAGGTAACGGCGAAGTGGAAGGCAATTTCCTACGACATCACCGTCAACCAGAACAGCGGAAGCGGCTCAGAGGCAAAGCCGAACCCGGCAACTGTTGGGCAAACGGTAACGTTAAG
>WQZT01000026.1 GCA_009780595.1 Treponema sp.
CAAAAGCACGAACCGAGGAGTCTAACCTACGAGCCCTCAGACCACACTTGAGCGGTCTTGAATTTATTCCACCTTTATGGGACAACCTGAAGTTTTGGCAAAGCCAAAACTTCTCAGCAAGTCCGCCTGCGGTAGACTTGTCTGCGGGTTGGATTTGTTCACAGGTCTCTCCGCTCAGGGAATTAGGAGTGCTTTCGCCCTCGCCCTACCCCTCTGCCACTGGCTTTTTCGGGCAGGGTGTTGTCATATACGCTGGCATCACCAGCCGTTGATATTCCCTTGCGAGGGGAAAGGTGCCGTATTGACAGGATTATTCGCAAAAGGGGGGAAAAGCCTGTCAACCAGCTACATTTCCCCTTAAAGAAAAGTGCTTTCGGCGGGCTAATCCGCCTGTGTAATAAGGCAGAGGGGAATAGGGCGAGTAAATCTTGTGCACCAACCAGTACGGGAACGGGTGCCTAGAGTGCAGCATTGTGGATTATTCTGCTAAGCCTGAAAAATCCCCCCACCTTAGCTGCACTATGGGTGGAACCCTCCGCCGAGGTTGAAAGCCAAGGTTCCCCTCCGGATTCCCGTACTAGTTGTGCGCGATACTGTACTACTGGATAATTTTATCGATAATAATATTTACTTCCTCGATGAGAATCCCGGTAAAACGCTCAATGTTTTCTATTATATACTGCTGAAGTTCGTGGATATTGCCGCCAAGCTGGATGCCGTAGGGAACATCAATCGTAATTACCAGCCGATAGCCAATGCCATCATCACGGACAACGATTTTTTTGATTCGGACACTCTGGTTGTACTCGTCGACACAGTGAATTACCATCTGGCTCAGCGCTGCTTCGGAAATAACGACCTTTCCCCGCTTTGAGTATTCGGGGCGCACCACCGACTTTTCGTGAACGCTGGGAGTTGCGCCAAGCCCCGCAGGCCCTCGTTTGCGCTTGAAGATTTTGACGGCGTTGAAAAAAATATTGGGGTAGCTGCGTTTTATTTCGATTGACGGCACCGGAATAACGTGCTTGCCCTCGATGCGCCGTGTACGTATCGCCCGCTCGATGTCCTCCTGCGAAGAAATGTCCTCGATTCTGATGGTTTTTGACGGAGGTGGCAACTGCAGCCGGGTGGTGATTTTCCCAATCATTTTATCAGATGTTCCCAGTATCAGAATTTTTCTCATTTTTTGCCCGAGGAGCTTTCTTGCCACTTCATCGCGGTGGGATTTTTCATCAAAAAGGGCAACTTTTACCGCCGCTATGAAGGTTTTTTCTTTTTTTGCGGAATGTCCGGCAAGAATTCGGTTGTTCTGAATTAAAAGCCCGTCATCGATAATGTATTCGATTTCATGCTTTTGCGCTACAAGTTTGGCGCGAAAACTTTTTCCCGTGCCACTTGGTCCCACTAAGGCAAAGACTTTAATTCTTTTCAGGGGCAGTATGAAATCCAGGAACATATTGTACATTATATATGCTCATGCCGCGCTCCCGCAAGGGTTGCCGATGCTACGTGGAGGGACAGAGGGGGCGAATGGAAGGATGGGCGCCTCTTGAAAAAGCGCACAACTTCAAATAGACTGAACCAGTCAAAAATTTGGCAATTGAACGATTGAGTAATTGAGTCATTTGACAGTGGAGCGTTACTTGTGAAAATCAGCAAAATAACACCATGGGCGTACCGCAAAGGTTTTACAGTGTTGCATCGCTTGGGCGCGGGCGTTAAGCTCGTGCTACTGTTGTCGCTTTCCCTTGCGGTGTTTTTACCGCGCGGGCAGGTGCAAAGCATCGCGGCGTTGGCGGTCATTGCGCTTGCGCTGACAGTCCTGTCTTTTGTTGCAGGTATCGGTCCGCGCGCGTTGCTGCGGGGCAGCGGCTCGCTTGTGTTTCTGTTTCTGGGAGTGTTCCTTCTCCGCGGAGTGGAATTTGCCCCCTTTGGGCTTAACACCGAGGGGCTGTGGGTTAGCGCCCTTTTTTGTCTGAGACTGTGCGTCGCTTTCGCCGCCGGCTCGCTCCTGTTCGCCGTTGCCACGCCGGGTGAAATACGTAAAGCTTTTTCGCGGATGGAAGCCGCGCTCCGCTTGGAGAAACTGAAAATTGGGCTTGGGCTTTCGCTCATGTTGGGCTTTCTGCCCCGTTTTTTTGAGATTTGGGAAGATGTCAACCTTGCGTGGAAAAGCCGTGCCGGGAGAAAAAGCCTGTTCCGTCTTGTGATTGTCATTCCGCTCGTCGTTGAACGGATGATGGTAAAAGCCGCCGAAACTGCCACCGCCCTCGAATCACGCGGCGCGGCGGAATAATTTGCTTTCAGCAAATTATTTTGGGGAGTTTTGGGTAAATCCGCCAGAGGCGGATTTACCCAAAACTCCCCGCCGAGACTCCCTGAAGTTTTGGTGCAACCAAAACTTCCCAGTAATTCTGCCAAAGGCAGAATTACCCAAAACTCCATGTCTGGATACCTGAAGTTTTGGCATAGCCAAAACTTCCCAGTAAATCCGCCAGAGGCGGATTTACCCCTTGCCTTTCTTCATGGCAAGTTCTGCTTCTTTTTTTTCGATAGAGTCCCGAATTGTCGTGATTTCTGAAAGGAGCGCTTTTACTACCGGGTTTTCTTTGGACAGCGTTTCTTCGCCGCGCTCGGTGAAAGCCTGGTAGACTTCCGCACCCAGCCGCCCGGCAAGTTTGTTCGCCTGATGATCAAGCTGCTTCACTTCCAGCATCAACACGCTCCGCTCTCCGATGTCCTGGGCTTTTGCGCCAGCTTTCACCGCGAATTCCTTCGAGACCGCCACGCCCTGATCCAGCATTCCCTTCATACGCTCGCTAAACGTCATAAATCCCCCTCAACTATTTTCGTTGTATTCCCAGTATCGTCAAATCGTCGTACTGTTCGTCTTCGCTTATATGAGTATAGTATGTATACGCGGAATTGTCAGACGCTGGGCGGGTAAACGAGCAGTAGCGCCGGTATTGCACAAAGTGGCGTTGCAGGAAATCGTCCACAGTCTTTTCCGCTTGCACCCAGTTCTCATCAGTGTGGCTGGGAGATTTGTAACAGCGGAATATCTTTTCCACCGAAATCATCGCCGTGATAACCTCTTCGACGGTGCCCTCGCAGGAGCTAAAATCAAACTGGAGAGAGCCGCCTTGAGCTTCCGGGTCGTGCCACTTGTGCAGCGTGTAAACCTGCCGATTCATCACCGCGTTGATAATGTCCGTAACCCGCTCTCCGCCCAGTTCCTCATCCGCCTGACCTGAGTAGTGGTTTTCGTGCGAAGTGTCTGCTGCACCCTCCTCGCAGAGAATTTCCTCGAAGGCGGCGTTGCGGAACTTCCGCTTTGCCTCCTCGATGCCGTCAGTGTACAGCAGGAGAATATCCCCGCGATCCAGCGTGAGCGTTTGCACTGTGTAACCGCCCTTCGTTTCCACGAGGTAGTTGGGCAGTACACCAGTTGCCGGAGTTTGCGGCAGCGTAACAGTTTTCAGTTGCCCCGCCGAAACGTCATAATAACGGACAATGTTATCCCCGGCGTTGCAGAAATGCACCGTTCCCGTTTGCGAATCGAACAGGCACAGCGTAAACGCGGCAAAGCGCCCCTTAAATCCGAGCGTCTCGATAAAATCGTTGATCTGATAGACAAGTTTTTCTATCTGCATCCCTTTTTCGGTGGGTTTCCACTGTTTAAAGTAATTCAGGAACATTGTTGCCACCTGAATCATAATGAGTGCTGCGGGAATTCCCTTACCGGCAACGTCGCACTTGATAATAGCGTAGTAGCGGTCGTCGAGGTCGATGTAATCAAAATAGTCGCCGGACACGCCCTTTGCCCCTTCGTAGTAGCCGAAAAAGTTCAGGTGCGCGGTTTTCTTCGAGCCGTGGTTGAGCTTGTTGCCATCGCGGTCGAGTTCCAGCGGGATGAACTTTTTCTGAATCTCCTTGCCGATGGAAAGGTCAGCGGCGGCGGCGGCGGCTTTAACAAGACCGTGCGTCATATCGTTAATCGTGTCGCCGAGTATGGCGATTTCGTCTTTCGATTTCAGGTTGATGTCCAACCCGGCAAGTTCGGCTTTGTTTTCAGTGTCGCGGATAAGCTCGACGTGCTTGACCAACTGCCTGATCGGGCGGATGATAAGCGAAGAAAGCAGCAACGCTCCAATAGCGCCCGCAGACAGCGCAATCAAGGCGACAATGATAATCAGTTTGATAATGGCGTTGCGCCCTGCCGTAATTTCATCGAGAATCGAAGTAACCGAAACTTCCATCCGCACAAGCCCCCGGAAGTACATATTCTCCGTTCCCTGCCGGAACATAATCGGCTTAAAGAAGATGTAGCGGTGATCCGGAGAAGCAATGAGCTGCTCGACAGAGAACAGAGGCTCCGAGCCGATATTTCTGGCAAGTTCCGAGAGCCGTTGGCTTACCCTCGTTTGCAAGGCAAGTGTTTGCACCTGAAGGTCGCCAAGCTGCCGCAAACTTTCCGCGTCGGTTCTCAGCGCCAAAGCCAGCGCCTCCTGCGTAAACAGCGCGATGGTCTGGGACATATCGCCCACTTCACGGCGCGCCTGTTCGTTCAGATCGTCGGCTATCGTTTGCAAGCGCGGGGACAGAACATCGGTGATGCGGGAAACTCCCGGCTGGAACGCCGCCGTGTTGATTTTCGACAGAATGTTGGGATCATTGGTCGCCCACACCTGATCGTCAAAAATAGTTGTGCCGGGATTATGTCCGGTGATGGTTATATGCTGCGCCTCCGGGATGGCTTGCATCTGGTTGGGAAGCAACCCGAGTTCCAGAATGCTTTGCAAGGGTAAGTGCGTGCGCGCGCTGGCGGCAACTCCTTCAAGCAGAACCGTCGAGCGATCCCACAGCCCCTGAATGAGCGTTTTCCGCTGAGTTTCCGTCATCATAACGTACAGCGGCGAGGCGATCATAATGACCACCGCAAGAACCAGTGTAATGGTAAAAAATGTCATCTTTAAACGAAGGCTTATCCCGCGCTTTTGAATTGTAATTACCCGTTTTTTCTTTTCCGATGCCATAAGTTCTCCTGAAACTAAAGCGGCTGCGTCAAGCCGCAAACGCACGCCTTCGGTAATAACGCCGCTGATCCCCCGCGCCGAAACCAAAAGACCCAAAGCGCACAAAATAAGTACCGCCGCAAGAACGAGGGTAACGGCATTTGCCCTGAACAGCCGCTCGTTCCGCAACAACCACAAAGGCTTCCACGAAGCCGAAAAATCGCCGAACTTGATTGTTCCGGTTTCGGCAATTTCCACGATGGGTTCGGTAAAGTAAATGCCGCGGGTAGGATGTTCCACACCGATGCGGTACAGCCCCGCCTCAAGCCCCTGCACGGCAAGCCCGCGGATTTCCCGATCCGAGACGACGTCAAAATCCCCCAGCGAAAGGAAAAACTCGCGGTCAAAGGGCGGTTGCCCGCTGCGATCGACAAAGACGCGGGCGACTGCGCCCCCTTGCGAAAAGCCCCTGCCCAAAATGCCGATGTTGTAAAAATCAGTTTCGTCCCGCTCGCTGTCTACGAATGTGATGAAGGTGCTCGGGATATATTTATTGGTTCTGAAAATCAGGATGGATGAGGGGCCGACGTTTCCCGCTTCGTCAATGGCGCGAACGGAAAAACGCCACACTCCGTCATCGTAGTTCTCGTAGGCGGCGAAGGTTGCCGTTCCTTGCACGCTGGGAACGGGAGCTTGCGTCTGCGGAAACCTTTGCCGAACGGCAGCGGTAAACTGCTCGCCGCCCATACCGGAAAATGCACCCGCTGCTCCTAAATATTCGATGTCCCACGTGTATCCGGCAATATCTGAAGCGGGCGGTGCGTTCCAGCTAATCCGGAACGAGTTTGAAAGCAGGTAGCCGCGGGCATCAAGTTGCGGTGGGATGATAACCGCTGCTGGCGGGGGCGTGGTGTCGCGGAAGAAACTCGCGCGCGTGGGAGCAGACCAGTTTCCGGCAAAGTCCTGCGCGGAAACAGCAAGAAACCACTCGCCGTCTTCTTCGGCGAACAGTTCGAGCTCTGGTTCAACGCCTGAGTTGTATACCATCACGTTTCCGGCGGTGGGAGGCAGCGCGCTTGAGTCCCGGCTCCAAACCCACGAAAAACCCACGATGCCCGACGGGTCATCGGGAATGCTCCACGATAGCTGCGCACGGTCGCCTGAAGTTCGTTCGCCGGGAATAAAGTTCTGCGCCGAGATGTGTACTGGCTGTACATAGGTATCGGGGGAAACGAGGTAAATGCGCGAACGTGAAGCCGCTGCGGATGTGGCAGCGCTCTGCCAGAAAACAAACAGCCCGTCAACATCAACCACTGGCCGGGCAAACGTATCTCCGGCGGCAGCCCCGCCTGAAAGTTCTGTTTCCTCCCACATTATCCCCGCCTGCTGTGCGGTGAATACCCGGTTCGTTCCCCGGCGGTTATCAAACCAGAAAACCTTCGTCTCCCCGCGGAAATTGATAGCGATGGGATTGTTGCTGTGCCCCGCGCCTGAGTTCACCCGCTGGGGCGCGCCTGAGATTGCGCCGTTTGCGCCGATGTTCGCCGCGTAAATATTCGGCAGCCCCGTAAGGGTGCGCCGTTCCCACACGATAAAAAGCTCATCGTTCTGTACCGAAAGATGCGGGCGCTGATTGTCAAAACTGTCAGGCGATGAAGTAACGTTCACTACGGGGTCTTGAAAGTTCGTGAACAGCCGCGGCGCACTCCAGCTTACCCCGTTATCGCTGGAAATCACCATGTAAAGCTGAAACAAGTTCGTGCCGCCTGCTCCAGCAGTGAAAGACTGGAAAACGACGTACTCGCGCCCGTCAAAAGAAATATGGGCGGGGAGGAAGTTCAGCATCATTGCCGAATTACCTGCAAGGGGTTTGAAATCTTCCCACGCGCTGCCGTCTGCGGAACGGGAGAAGTAAATCGAAAAGGTGTTGCCGCCGCCCCGCGTAACAAAAAGCAGGTAACTTCCATCTGCTGCGATGCTGATTTTCGGTGCGAGGGAAGTTTCCGCGCCTGAGTCAACGCGGTAGTGCTGGAAGCTCTCCCCGAAGTCGCCGGAGATGAGAATCTCCGTCTGCGTGGCGCTTGCGGCGGCGGCAATAAGGATTTGGTTCTTGCTGTCGATTACCGCGGTTAATATAGAAGGTTCTGTACCTGAAAAATTATACGGCCCGCCGATTATCCCCCGCTTTTCCCACGGTTCGCCGGGCATCTTCACCGCCAAAGCGATGCTGATCCTGCCGTCCCCCGTTGCCGCGTACACCGTTTCCTGCCACAGCGCGATGCTGAAATTTTCGTTGCTGGCAGTAACCGGAAACGTACCCTGCGCTTGGGAAAAAACTTCCGGGTATTCCCAAAAAAGTTGAGACTGGGCATGCAACAGCGTTCCGGCAAAAAGCGCGAGTAAAACAAGTACCGCTGCTAGGCGCTTCATAGGAAAGCGTCAATCCTTCGCCGTAAATCCCGAACAAGCGTCGAGCGCTGGCTTTGCGGGTCAAGCATAAGCTGCTGCACAATGGCGTTGGCAGTCAGGTGGTTGCCGCGCAGAAACTCCGCAAGCGCGGTGTTGTACTGAGTTTGGGCATAGCTGGAAAGAACAAACGTCCCCGTACCGGTTACAAGAACGTTGAGCTGATCCATAAGCATCTGCGCTTGCGTATTATTTGGGTTAAGGTTGATCGCTTCGGTGAGCTGGGCTTCGGCAACTCCCATCCGAACAGAGTCGCGGCTGTTGATGTGTGCAGCTGCGGTTCTGGTAAGCTCCGCCGAGCGGGCAAGGTCTGCCGGATTCGGCGGCGGCGGTCTGAAGCCCATCGTAATTTCCGCCTGAACGATGATATTCTGTATTCCCGGATATTGCGGGTTAATTTCCGCCAAGTCTTGCAAGTTGGCAAAAGCTTCGAGATCTCTCGCCCGCGTTCCCGCAACCGCCTCGTTCAGCCGCCGCTGGAATGCGGCGTTAAATGCCGCCCTGTCCGTTTGCTGTTCAATCCGCAGCTCCAGCATTCGGGCACTGTGGTTCATCGGGAATATCAAACGCACTTCCCTCGTTTGCATCTGCGCCTCGTTAAAGAGCCTCAGCCCTTCCTGCCGCCGCCCGGCGTTCAAAAGCCGTACCCCTTCGTTGTAGTTGCGGCTTGCGTTGGAAAGGAGCTGGCTCATTTCGGCAAAAAGCGGGGCAGTTTGGGGAATAACCCGCGCCATGTTCAGCGCCAGCGCACTGCGAACCAAGCGCAGCCAGTGCTCCACTTCCGGTTGCTCGTTCACATTGGTAACGCGCCAGCGGTTTTGCGCCTGAACGAGCAAACTCTCCGCGCTTTCCATATTCCCGGCGAAAAAGCTCGTCTGCGCCGATGTTACAAGATTACGAACATCCCGAACAACCGCCTCGTTTTCCGCCCTGACAATCTCCGCAGCAAGCGCAACCGAATTGGTATCTCGAAATGCCCTCAGCGGTGCAGATTCCTGAAGTTCAAGCGAAGCATCGAACTGGTCGATTGCCCGCGTAAGATTAGTTCTGGCTCCGCTAAAATCGCCACGGTTAAACGCCGCCCGCGCAGACTGGAACAGGCGCTCGCCATCCACACGCAACGCTTGCGCCCGCTCGACAAGGGTGGCGGCAGTAGCGATTGCCCCCGCATTCCGGTTATGCAAAGCCACAAGCTGGTTGTGTAAATCATCGGTAACTGTGTGCAACCCGGTTATTTCCGGTGAGGCAAACGCAGTGCGCGTTTCAGCCTCGTACATTGCCATCAGTTCCCCGGCGAAGGCAACATCCGCGGTAATCGTTTGGTTAATCCGGTTGAGAATTGCAATCCCTTCGGCAGTGTAGCGCACCGTTTGAGCGCCAAAATTTTCCGTTTGCCGCTGGACACCCTGAATGAGCGAATCCCCTTCGGCAAAAATTCCTTCGGCGTAGTCAAGCCGCTGTTGCAAGCTTATGTTTGCAATTGAGTACAATCGGATAGCGGTATTAAAATCCAGCACTTCAAAACGGCGGGAAAGATTGGCGATAATGTCCTGAGCCGGTTCAAGAAAATGGCGGGGATTGCCCAGAATACTCCCGCTTGCAAGCGGCACGGCAAGCGTACTCCCGTACGAGCGGGCAACCTGTATTTCATCGTCAAGACCGGAATGCAGCGCTTGAAGCCCGCGAATCTGCTCTTGCAGGGCGTTGCGTATGGTGGATTCCTGGGAAAATATCTGCGCTGCATTCGCCGTTCCCGCTTGCCGCGAACCCGGCGGAATCCCTTGCCTCTCAATCGCCACCCCCGCGCGGGCAAAAACCGCCGCCTGTTGTAAGGCAAGCTGGGAATCCGATGCACCGCGGAACGTAAGGTACGCACTCATCGAGGCGGTGCTTATATCCTGCCCGTGAACAGTCTGCGTTGGCGAGCCGGCGCGGGTAAAGAAACCATCCGCCTCCCGCACCAGCCCCTGCGCCACAGCAATATACCGCGCTGTCGTATCAAAAATCGCAATGCCCCCGGTAAAGTCGTTGTTCCGCATCGCCGTGTAACCCGTTTGGTACGAGCGGCTGATAATGTTTGCAAGGGCAGTTTCCATCGGCAGGATGAGCGAGTTCCAAAACTGGTCAATCGCCCCCAGCATCCCTTCCTGCTGTCCGACAGGGCCTGTGATAAGCCAGCCAGTGGCGGCAAGGAACGAGCGCTCCGGCTCAATATCCTGCTCCGCCTGCAAAATGGCGAGCTGGGCAGCGTACGCCACCTGCACACGCAAGAATTCTTGCCGTATACTCGAAAGCGTCTGAAGCATCGGCGGTACATTCGCATACACCGCCTGCAAATCCCTGATAGCTGGCACGCCGGGAGGAACATCGAGCGCCGTCAGCCGCGCAGAAGTTTGCATTAAAGATGGCACAAGGGTTTTAAACTGCTGAATGCTCCGGTTGAGACTTGTAAGCCCGTTTGAAGCCGTCTGCTCGGCCTGCCGCCCATATCCGGCGGCAAAAAACGCCTCCTGAAAAACATCAAGCCCCGAAGCGTAGGTATCCATCGCACCAGTAAAATCACGTTCGCCGAGCTGACGGCGCGCAGTGAGAAAAATCTCCTGAATCCGTTTCCTGCCGACGTTGAACTCCGCCAGAGAACGCACCTGCCCAAGAAACTCCCCAACGTAGGGATTCGCCGGAGACTCAAGCGCCCTGAGCATATTGCTCAGTTCAAGAATCCTCGGATCGTTTTCAGGCTCCCTTTCCAGCGTATCCATAACTATCTGGGCTATCCGGTTATACAAGTCGCGCTGGCGGACAGTCCGCTGTACCCGCTTTTGCCCCTCGAATAAATGCTCCGGATTTTCGCGTATATATTACGCCAGAATGCGGATAGCCTGGTCGTGTTCTTTTGCCGCAATAAGCCTGTCAGTTTCGGCTAGAACACCCCCATCCCTGGCCCCCCCCGCGTAAAGGGAAGCCGCAGCGGAAAAGAGAATAATTGCCGCCGCCAGAAATCGGAGTGGGACCGTGCGCCCCCAAACGATCATCGTGCTATCTACCTACTCTACTATAATATAGTATAGCCCATATTTTATATAGAGGGGGAAGGTGTCCGCCAATTACCAACGTTCTTGAGGACTACGCCGCAGGTTTTTGCTTCAGCATACACTGAGCCATTCCGTTCATAATGTACAGCGCCATCCAGCACGCAACGTGGCTGGACTGGTTGTGCAGATCTTTCGGCGGATAAATTTCCATATAGTCAAACCCGCGCGCACCAGCAAGCCCACATTCGTGGAGCATAACCGCAAGCTCGTAGGTGCTCAGCCCGCACGGATCCGCCGGGCCGCCGGGATTGTGGGCAATATCCAGAGCATCGCTGCAAACCGAAACGTACAAAGCTTTCGTTCCCTGAGCGGCAATCTCCAACGCCTTTTTAATACTTTTCTTTGGACCTTCTTCTTTAATCTCAAAACTCGTAATAACCGATGCACCGTGTTTTTTGGCTTCCTTCACTGCCCCAAAGTGGTTGCGCGGGCCGCGAATACCAAGACTGACAAGATTTTTCGGATTAAAACCACTCACACCGTACAGACGGTAAAAAGGACTGCAACGGGCGTAAAGCTCCTCTCCGTAGTGCTCCATATTGTCCATGTGGGCATCAAAGTGAACAATGCCGATATTCCCGTCGTATTTTTCGGCAAACCGTTTAATCAACGGGTAGCTCAAAGAATGATCCCCGCCAAAAACGATAGGAATTCCCCCCGCATCCACAATATCGCCAAGATGCTTGCCAACACTCTGAAAGGTAAAATCAGTATCGCCGCTTTTCACCGCAGCATCACCATAGTCCGCACCGGAAAAGTGGTCAAAAAGGTCAAAATCGAGCTCCGGCAGATACCCCCCGTAACGGGCAGAGCACGTTCGGATAGTTTTCGTGGCGTTTTCAACAAACGTCGCACCACCATACGTGCAAACACCCTCCCAGGGAGCGCCCATAATTACAAAATCATGACCGTGCAGATCCTCTTTCCGGCGCACCACAGGCAGACCGAGAAATGACGGCACGCCTGAAAATACTTCGGGGTGGGCGTATGAAACATCGTAACATACAGGTTTATTTTTCATTTCGATTGCCTCCTCAATTTCTGAGTAGATAGTTGACATATGTCATATAGTACCAAAGGAATACCAGAAAAGCAAGAGTTTTATTATTGTTAATTACGTTGAAACGTATGATTG
>WQZT01000027.1 GCA_009780595.1 Treponema sp.
AGCTCTGCAAGGCGGTGAGAAATATAAATTATTCCACAATCCCTTTTTTGCAGGTTTTTTATAATATCAAATAATTTTGCAACCTCCGTATGAGTAAGCGATGATGTCGGTTCATCCATAATTATTACTTTTGCATCAAACGCTACTGCTTTAGCAATTTCAACCATTTGCTTTTCTGATATAGAAAGGTGACTAACAGGTGTTTCTGGCGCTCGGCGAAGTCCAATATTTTCAAGAGTTTCAACAGTCCTTTTCCGCATCAATTTTGAATCAACAATAGGTATTCCAAAAACCTTTTTCTGTGCGAGTTTCCCGATAAATATATTTTCCATAATGCTTAATTCATTAATAACTGAAAGTTCCTGATATATAATGCTAATTCCTTTTTTTAAAGATTCTTTTGGGGTTAATGATTTATATACTTTATTGTCGATAAAAATTTCACCTTCAGTTGGCTGATATACTCCACTTAATATTTTCATTAAGGTTGATTTTCCTGCCCCGTTTTCGCCCAACAAAACATGGACTTCGCCGGGATTTACATCAAAGCTGACATTATTCAATGCAACAACTCCGGGGAAAACTTTCTTGATATTTTTCATCTCTATCAGGCTTTCCATATACCAACCTTGGGAAAAATAGAAATAACTGTTCCAAGATAAAAAAATCCTGGAACAGTCTGTTCAGCTTTCTATCTTACAATAAGACGAGCTTGAGCTGCGCGAAATGGAACTTCTGCGCTGGGATCAATGCTAGCGCCGTCTCTGTGCGCCTGTACAAGCATCTCAAACCCTATGCTGCCAATAGCGTTTGTATCCTGCATCACTGTTGCGGCCAATTCACCCCTGCTTACAGATTCAAGGGCATCTGGATTGCCGTCCGTACCAACAACAATAATATTTCGGCCAGCTTGCCGCACCGCTTCCAGCGCACCCATTGCCATAGTATCATTGCAAGCATAAATAGCTCTGAGATTTGGGAATCGCGTCATTAAACTAGCGGTCAGATCAAATGCCATCGTTCTATCCCAGTCAGCCGGCTGGCTGGCAACAATGGTAAATCCCGTAGCGGCATTAAAAGCCCGGGCGGCGCCCTGTCTGCGATCCTCGCCGGAGGTATTTCCCGCCCTGCCTTCAATAATGGCAACTTGTCCGCCACCCGCCAAAGTGCTGATGATATGACCTGCCCCAAGCATTCCTACGCTCACATTGTCCGTGGAGACAAACCCCTGTACTGCTCCGCTTTGAGCGCGCAGGTTTTCCAAATTTACCATCTCATCAATATTAACAATAAAAATACCCCGCCGTGTTGCATCAGCAATCGCCGAATTCAAATTAACTGGCGAAATTGGCGCTACACCAATAGCTTTGTACCCTCTCGAAATTGCGTTTTCCATAAGCTGCAATTGCCCTTCAACGTCATCCTCCGAGATTGCCGCAAAGATGTCAACACTAACTCCAAGCTCGGCTGCCTTACTCTCGACACCTTCTTTTACACCCTGCCAAAAAGGTGATGCAAGTGTTTTGAGAATAACGGCGTATTCGGCACTTCCTCTCGACTCGCTGCTGCCCCCCGCAAAGACAGAGAATGTCATTGCCAAAAAGAGAGCAGATACCAAAAACTTTACTTTCATATTCTTCTCCTTAAAAAAATTTACGGACAGAAATAATTCCATCCGGTTTCTTCCGTAATTTGCCGTGCTTGTTAAGCCGATTGCCTTTTAACAAGCACAGGTTCAAAAACAAACTCTTTTTCTTTTACTTCTTTTCCGTTTAAAATATCCAAAATAATCTTTACTGCCAAATTTGACATTCCTTTAATATCTTGATGAATGGTAGTTAGCGGTACGCGGCAATGATTTGCCGTTGAAATATTATCAAACCCAACAATCCTCGCTTGCCCCGGTATTAAAATATTATGTTCAAGTAAAGCTGTCATAGCCCCTATAGCAAGCCAATCTGTGGTACAAAAGTAGCTGTCGTACGATTTCCCTTTGGCAAGCGCTCCGCTAATCGCTGTATACGCAGTGTTGCAGTCTATGCTGGGCATCTTGTAAATTGCCGAAGATTTTAGCTTAATGCGCGATTCGGACAATGCCTTTTCAAAACCATGGAGGCGGTCGAGTTGAGTGTGTATTTGCCTTTTATCCATCACAAGCGCCGGATTATTACAGCCGCTTTCTTTCAGCGCTGTTCCGGCAAGGTAACCGCCTTTGTAATTATCAGTGTGAATGCTGATATAATCTTTTCTGCTGCTGGTATCCGGCGGCTTTCTATCCAAAAAAATTATCGGCACGGGCGGAAGCTCGTAATTCTTATAATGATCTTCTCCACCACCTGCAATGAAAATAATAGCACTGACATTCTGTGCGGCAAGGTTTTGCAAATGGCGCAATTCCAAATCGGCATTTTCATCAGTATCATATATAAGTGTTGAATAATCCGCCTCAAACAAAGCTTTCTGTATATAGCGGGTAATATTCGCAAAAAATTCGTTGGTTATATCGGGAACGATAATGCCGATATTCTGCATCCGTTTTTTTCGCAGCCCCCGCGCAAGAGCATTGGGAACGTAGCCATTCTCGCAAATAGCGGATTGCACAATATCACGAGTTCGCTTTGAAAAACGACCGTTGTTATTTATTACACGGGAGACAGTGGCGATAGAAACGCCTGTCATCTTGGAAATTGTTGTAATAGAAACCGGCTTTTTCACAGCTTGCAAAACCTCTCCTGAAAATTAGGTTTTGAGTAAAGGTTTACCCAACTTTTCTTATATTAGTATGAGGCTGCTTTTTTATCCTGTCAAGCTTTTTTTAATAATTTTTTGTAAAATGTATTTTTCTCAAAGTATGATAGGTATGCTTGGAAGTAGTAAACTACTTGCATAGATTCAAAATAGTCTCATTTTACACATTTTTTATGATAGGTTATAAAAACATGAAAATTATTATAGAAATTTCTTGAAAAAAATTTGCCACAATCAATAAAAGCTTGCTACACTAGCGACATCCTGGGGTGCTGCGTTGCGGCTGAGAGAGGTAAAACTCGACCCACTAACCTGATCCGGATAATACCGGCGGAGGGAGTGATGGCTGTGTATCGTAGCCTCTTTCCGGGATGTTCGGGAAGGGGCTTTTTTTATGCGAAATGGAATTACGGAGGAATGTATGGTGAACAAGTATATGGAAGAGGCGGCGTATGTTGTTGATATGGTTCGCAAACAAAACCCGCTCGTTGACTGCATCACGAATGTTGTAACGGTCAACGATTGCGCGAACATTCTTTTGGCGTTTGGGGCATCGCCGGCAATGTGCGATTCGTTTTCCGAGGCGTACAATTTTGCCGGGATTTCCAGTGCGTTGTATATTAATTTAGGCACGTTTCACCAGCAGCAGGAAGCGGGCGCGGTTCAGGCGGCGCTGGCGGCGCGGAAAGCCGGTATTCCCATTGTGGTTGATCCAGTGGGCTGCGCGGCAATTCCCAGCCGCATCGTTACGCTCAATCATTTGCGCGATATTGCCGGAGTTGATGTAATAAAAGGCAATATGGGCGAAATAATGGCGCTGGCGGGGCTTAAAGCTGACGTGAAAGGTGTTGACAGCAGCGGCGATGTTATTGGTATTGAAAAAGCGGCGGCGAGCGTTGCGAAAAAATTTGACTGCGTAACGGCGGCAAGCGGGAAAGTTGATGTGATTACTGACGGCAGCCGCCTTGCGCGTATTTCCAACGGCGCGGAAATGCTCACGAAAATTACCGGAGCGGGTTGTATGCTGGGAGCTCTGTGCGCTGCAACTGCTGCGTTAACCGCTGCCACGAATGGCAAACGCGATCTGTTTAGCGCGACAGCCGCCGCGTTTATGGCAATGGGAATTGCCGGGGAAATGGCGCTGGAACAGGCGAAGCTTCCCGGCTCGTACCGCGTTGCGCTCATTGACAGCATTTTTGCCATAAACGGGAAAATGATATTCACCAAGGGAAAACTGCAATGCTAGATCAACAATCACTCGCGCTGTATCTCTGCGCCGACAGCACGTTTTTTGCAGGGCGAAAACTTGAACGCATACTTGAAGAGGCGATTGAAGGCGGAGTCGGCATTGTGCAGCTCCGCGAGAAAACTGCAAGCTCCCGCGAGTTTTACGAGATAGCACGCGCCGCGCTTGCAATTACAAAAGCCCGCGGTGTTCCGCTTGTGGTAAATGACCGTCTGGACATCGCGCTGGCGGCGGGCGTGGATGGCGTTCACGTTGGGCAAACGGATCTGCCGCTGAGCGCGGTGAAGCGTATAGCGGGCAGCAAACTGTTTGTCGGCGTTTCCGCTGGTACAGTAACAGACGCGATTGCCGCCGAGAATGACGGCGCGGATTACATCGGCGCGGGCGCGGTTTTTCCGACAACCAGCAAAGACGACGCGGGGAAGGCAATCGGCGTTGAGCGGCTTGCGGAAATCTGCGCCGCCGTGCGTATTCCCGTTGTTGCAATCGGCGGCATTTCGCTTGACAACGCGGCGAGCGTCATGCAAGCCGGCGTTGCTGGTGTTGCGGTAATTTCGGCGATACTTTCCCAGCCGGATATATTCACCGCCGCGCGGAATCTTAAAGCGCGGATCGGGCGGTAATGCCCCGCGTTGAAAAATGTCGCTACCAAGCGGCGATCTTCGATCTTGACGGAACGCTTGCCGATTCTATGCGCGTATGGGACAATCCATGCGCCGACTGGTTAATCAGCAAGGGGAAAATTCCCGGCGAAGGGTTGAATAAAAAACTGGCAGAGATGACGATAACGCAGGCGGCGGAATACGTTATCGAAGCGTACGGCATCACAAGCGAGCCGTCGCGCATACTGCACGAGTGGCAAGATGCGATTCTCCTCAAATACGAGCGCGATGTGATGCTGAAAGACGGGGCTGCGGAATTGCTGGCACATTTGGCAGACGGCGGCATAAAACTCGCCATTGCGACATCGACGTTTCCCGCCGCCTGCGAAAGTGTTCTCGCGCGGCACGGCATACGCGGCTATTTTTCTGCCATCGTTTATTCCGACAGCGTTGAGCGCAACAAAACATTTCCCGATATTTTTTTAACTTGCGCGGAACAACTGCAAACCGAGCCGAAGCACTGCGTGGTGTTTGAGGACATGTACGCGGCGCTTTCAGGAATCCGGGCGGCGGGAATGGGCGCTGTTGCGGTGTACGACAATAGCGGCGCGGCAACGTGGGAGCGTTTTAAGCGCGAGGCGGATTACGCAGTTGTGTCCCTGAGTGAATGCTGGCGAATAATTTTTAATAACACTTGAATAATCATACAATGTATGGTACTATTTTTGTATCATGATAGCGGGTAATAATTATTTATCAATAGTTCCCAAAGTTGGCACGCTCTTTGCTCTCTCTCTCTCTCTCTCTCTCTCTCTCTCTCTCTCTCTCTCTCTCTCTCTCATGTATACCTTTTCCCCTTTAATCTGTTTTAATTCAAAGGAGGCGCTATGTGGCAGCACGAATTTGTAGCCGAGGTAAACTCCCCGAAAGAGGTGATCTGGGACTTAGTGGCAGATGTGAAAAACTGGAACAAATGGCATACTGGTATCGCATATTCCTACCTGAACGGGGATTTTGCTCAAGACACGTGGGGTTCATTCAAAGCTACCGACAGGTTGCAAACGCTGTATATGCTGTTTCAAATAAGCAAATGTATTAAAAATCAAACATTTGCTATGAAGGTAAAACGAGCCCTGTGCACTATAGAAATTGGGTATGAGTTGCACGAGCTTTCAGACGAAGAAAATAAACAAAAAATAAAGCTGTATATAAAAATATCGGGGTTGTTGACGTTTATCCACAAAAAGAAAATTGGAAGAATATTTTTAGTATCGGTGCAGAAATCCATGAAAAATTTGGTTACGTTAGCGAAGATTATGGAGCAGGAACTATAAACACCACGGCGCAACGTTACACTTGTCCGGACAGAAAGCCTGAGTCAGAATCGGTGAGCGTTTTGCCGTACAGGTATTCAAACAGAAAGCGGATGTCCTCCGCTGCTATATCAGAAAAACTACAACCGAAATACCCGTGGCTTGAATCTTTGTAGCGGCGGACGATCCTGGCTTTGCAGTTCACCCTTCGGTGGGGGGATGTCAACTGCATTTCGAGCTCGTTTTCGGGAAACAGGCTTGAAGCCAACGGCGAATGCGGGTATGTGAACAGCAGCCCCGACGCGCTGATGTCGATAATTTTGCCCGCAAACGGTTCTTTTTTCATTTTCCCCGAATCGAAATAACCATTTGCAACGAGAGAACTCGTAATGATTTTCGCAAAGTGGTATAAACTGTCAATTACATAGTTATCAAAGGGCTGTTTGCCGCTTGTGTTAATCCAGATACGGACATAGCCGATCACATACTCCTGAAAAAGAATGGGAACCCACAAGTCAGACAATATTCCGGCATCGAGTTTCTGCTTGATAAACCGTGCGCAGACAACGTCAAGGTACTGCGGGTCAGTACCAGTGCTTTCCAGATAACGCTTGAAAACACTTCTGGTGATAAGCCGGTTTTGCGGGCCAGCATCATCGGAAAGATTCTCGAATTCGGTAGACGGGATAAACAGCGCTTTGCCCGTTTCTGCAAGCAGCCGTTCTTCCATGGTGGAAGGTTTGACATCCTTAAAAATAACCATCTTGTAACCTGACGCGCAGCCTTTCACCCACACTGCCATTTGCTGAATAAGAGCGTTCAGATTTCTTAGGTCGATGCTGTTCGGCACGTCTGTGTCGTCGGGATTTTCGTACGAGTCGGTTCTCGGGTACGAGAGGGAGTAACGGTCGCCTGAAAACGTAAACTGCACTTCGATCTCCGGCAAACTTGCCACCCGCGAAAAGGAACGCTCAAGGTTTTTGTACAGAAACTCAGGCTCGTTGGTAACGATGGATTGGTCTTTTACAGAAAAAACTTCCACCGAAAATGTGATAACCTGCCCCTGATAATTAAAAATAAGCCCGATTTTTTTGCGGGGTTTAAGACCTTCAACGAGGCGGTCGGATTTGAAAAACAACTGATCCTTGGCGGGCTTTTCCATCGTAAAGCAGTATTGCGTCTGATTTCTTAGATAGATCACGGGAATCCGGTAATCGTACAGGATTTTGAGGAGAAAGTCTTTTTCGATGCGCTTTATCGGTGTCGCCATAGTATCTCCTAAAAAAACCTCTCGTACGGAGAAAAGACAAACCGGTGAGCATCTCTTGTTTCTGCAAACGTTCGCGGCGGTTCAAGGATCAACTCGTCTAAACGCCATCGATCTTCTTTCTGCACCAAAAATAACTCCCCCGTGATGCCTTCCTCGCTGCCGAGAAAGCGCACCAAAAAGGAAACGGTTTCATCCGCTTCGATTCTGCCGCCACCGATGCGGAAACGTGCTGTCTGTATGCTGCTCAGCTCCTCGATGTAACCGGCAATGAGCGCTTCAGGCGAACCGGATAACGCATCAGCGGCGCTGTTCCCCTTCGCCAGCGCTGCAAGCACCTCTGTGGCAAACAGGTACGCGCCGTCGGGAGCTTTCCCCTGCCCCAACTCGCCAATTTCCAAGTCTGTGGGAAAACGCGCCGCTTCGCCCCGCTGAGGCCGCCGCAACGCATCGGGGATGGTTGTCTGAATGGTGTCGCTGGTGGTATCGGTGTTTTCTGTATTCTCTACGGTTTCTTCTTCCGCTTGGGCAAACGCCGCGGGGGGCATCCCCAACAAGAAGAAGCTTCCTATCGCAACCGCACATAAGGCGGCAACTGTATTTTTACGCATAAAAATAAATACCTCCTCATATACATCGATTATTACACTAATTACTTTAGTAATGTAATGAGCTTTAAATTACCTGTGTATACTATACAGTCTTTTAGCAATTCGGGCAATATTAATTTGTAGCGTTGCGTCAGTTTTTTTAATTATAAAACAGGCAGATTCCGTACACTTGTTTTGCACCGCCTTCCAAAAGCGCAGTTGCGCAGGCATTCATCGTTGCGCCCGTGGTTAAAACATCGTCAAACAGTACCGCTGTTTCAGGCGGCGGTTGTACGCAGATAATGCGGCGTTTGAGGTTATCCATCCGCTGGCTGAAGTTAAGTTCCTTCTGGCTTCTTGACGGCAGCCTTTTAAGACAGCGGCGCACGGGAAGGCTGTTTTTCCCGTGCCGCTCTTTTTCCAAAAGGCGCGCAAGGTACTCGATTTGATCCCAGCCTTCCCGTTTTATTTTCCCCGCTCGCGGCGGAACGGGAATCCACGCGGCATTTTCTGCCTGAACGTCTTTAAAACTCTCAAGCGCCGCACTTTCAAGTGCCGCGCATAACTGCCGCACTAAAAAATTGCCGATGCCC
This sequence comes from Treponema sp., assembly GCA_009780595.1. Lineage (GTDB taxonomy): Bacteria > Spirochaetota > Spirochaetia > Treponematales > Breznakiellaceae > WRKT01. The sequence continues at coordinate 8,360 of WQZT01000027.1, forward strand.
AGCGACTTTTCAAACTTATAGGCGATGAGCACTGAGCGGGATTTGCCTGAAAAGGGAAAGATGGCGCGGGTTTTGACCAAGCTGCTTTGTGTACCGGAATTGGTGCGGCATGGAATGCAGACGCGGATTTCCGAGATGAGATGCCGTCCGCATATTTCGCAGCGGTTTTTATCGTTACAAGCGGTGTTTAAAAAATCCCTGCACGGGGCGCACAGGCCGTACAGAGCGTCGCCGCTGCTGCCGCCGCACAGAGTTTCCCCGCATCCGCCGCAACCGGAAGGGAAAAAATATTCGCGCAGATACAACAAAATCTGTCGTAATAACCTCACTATCATCATAGTAAACTAATGGCACGAGCGTGAATTGCGCTTGTCTACACGGCATTTGTAAAGCAAAGTCTTTGCCACATTTGGCAAAGACTTTGCTTTTACGTTAATCTAAACCCTGCGAGGGTGGAGATTTGGCTTTGCCAAATCTCCTCAGCAAACTAGCCGCAGGCTAGTTTGCCGGATACACCAGCCATGTGGCGCCGACCCGCGCGGGAATCTTCCTGTCAACAGTTGCGTTATCTCCCAACTGCCCGTACTGGTTGTCTCCCCACACCATCAGTTGCCCACCGCTCTGCATTGCCGTAGTATGCTGGCTCTTGCCAGCATACACAGAAATCCACGTGGTTCCACCACCTGAAACCTGCACAGGGCGGCTTCTGTTAGTAGTTGAGTTATCCCCCAACTGCCCTTTGTTGTTCCATCCCCACAACCAGAGCGTTCCGTCGATCTTGATTCCAGCTGTATAGTACATGCCAGCAGACACAGAAGACCACGTGCCGCCGCCTGAAACCTGCACGGGAACTTTGCTGTCGGTAGTTAAGCCATTCCCCAACTGCCCGAATACGTTCCCTCCCCACGACCAGAGTGTTCCATCGCTTTTAATTGCCGCAGTGTGAAGGCTGCCAGCAGACACAGAAGCCCACGTTGTTCCGTCGCCCGCAAGCTGTATGGGAACCGAGCTCTTGGTAGTTGTGCCGTCTCCCAACTGCCCAAGGTTGTTAAGTCCCCACAACCAGAGCGTTCCATCGCTCTTAATTGCCGCAGTGTGACTACCTCCAGCAGACACAGAACGCCAGCTTCCGCCGCCTGAAACCTGCAAGGGGCGGCTTCTATCGGTCGTTGATTCATCCCCCAACTGCCCCTGGTCGTTCTGCCCCCACAACCACAGTGTACCGTCGCTCTTGATTGCCGTGGTGTGATGGCCGCCAGCAGACACGAAAACCCACGTGCCGCCGCCTGAAATCTGCGCAGCAAAACCGTGGGAGCCGCTCGTTCCGCCGTTTCCCAACTTCCCGTAAGTACCTTCCCCCCACAACCACAGCGTTCCATCGCTCCTGATTGCTGCAGTGTGAGTGTAGCCAGCAGACACGGAAACCCACGTGTTGACACCGCCTAAAAGCTGCACGAAAACCTTACTGTCGACCGTTGAGTTATTCCCCAACTGCCTGACATTGTTCCGTCCCGACGACCACAGTGTTCCATCGTTCCTAATTGCTGCTGTGTGACTGGTGCCAGAGGAATTCGCCGTTGACTGCAGTATGGTAATTTCTCGTTCGTCTTTGACTCCAGGATACCCCTTGACAGAAGCAGTTACAGTAATTGTACCGGGTTTGGCATGAGGCGGAACTTTCAAGACGTTGCCAACAAAGCTCACATACTCGTTTCCGGTAACGCTCCACTCGTATGGCGGCGTATCATCCTGCGGCGTTACCGTGGCAGCAAACGTAAGCTCCAATCCCTGCGCCGTAAGGATGTGGTCGGACGTTATCTCAACCTTCGACGGCTTTCTCACCCACTGCGCCGTTATTTCCACATTGCTTGCGGGCATCGTAAACGTATCGTCTGCGCCAACCTGCACGCTTGCAGGCGAAACTGCCCACGTACTAAAATCATAGTCTCCCGTGCGAGTTCCGCGTGTCAGCGTTATCGTATCTCCCACGTGTGCCGCCGTTGTTTTGCTCGCCGCAGTACCTTCACCGCCGTTTGGATGTACCGTGATGGTATAGTCAATCGCCTTCCACACAGCCGTTACTTCAACATTCTCCGCCGGCATTATAAACGCATTGTTTGCGCCAAGCAGCACGCTTGCAGGTGAAATCAGCCACGTGTCAAACTCATACCCTGCTTGCTTCGTTCCCCGGGTTAGCTGTACAGCCTCCTTGATGGTTGCCGTAGTTTTATCTGCCACAGTCCCCGAGCCGCCAACGCTGTCTTTCACGGTGATGGTGTAAGGAATCGCCTCCCACACCGCCGTTATTTCCACCTTTGCAGCAGGCATCGTAAACGTGTTGTTATTATTGTTAATTGTTAACCCTTGCGGCTGAACAGCATCCCACCTGACAAACTTATACCCCTCGTACGTGCCGCGTGTCAGCGTTATTGGGTCTCCAATCTGAGCCGTCTGGTGGCTTGCCGCCGAATCTGAACCGCCGCCTTGGTTTACCGTGATGGTATAATCTATCTTCTTCCACGTTGCCGTTACGTTCACATCCCCCGCGGGCATTACAAACGTATCGTCTGCGCCAATAAACACGCTTGCAGGTGAAATCACCCATTTGTCAAACTCATAACCGGCTTGCTCTGTTCCACGTGTCAGCTGTACCGTCGTCTTGATAATTGCCGTCGGTTTATCTGCCGCACTCCCCGAGCCGCCAGTACCATCTGCAACGGTGATGTTGTAATTAACCGCATTCCACTTCGCCGCTATAACCACATTCGCAGCGGGCATGGTAAACGTGTCATCAGCGTTGATTACTAAACCTTGCGGCTGAACAACCTCCCACCGAACAAACGTAATGCCAGCCTCCTCGTGCAAGCCGCGTGTCAGCCTTATCTCATCTCCATAATTTGCCGTCTGCTGGCTTGCCGCAGTCCCTGTGCCGCCGCTTGGGTTTACCGTAATCGTGTAGTCAGTTTTCTTCCACGTTGCCGTTACTTCCACATTATCCACGGGCATTGCAAATGTATCGTCTGCGCCAATCACCACGCCTGCAGGCGAAACCACCCAGGCGTCAAACTCATACCCGGTGTCCGGCGTTCCATGTGTTAGCTGTACTGCTTCCTTGATGATTGCCGTAAGCTTATTTGCTGTACTTCCTGTGCCACCGACACCATCTTTCACGGTGATGGTGTAAGGAATCGCCTCCCACACCGCCGTTACTTCCACTTTTGCAGCAGGCATCGTAAACGTGTTGTTATTATTGTTAATTGTTAACCCTTGCGGCTGAACAGCATCCCACCTGACAAACTTATACCCCTCGTACGTACCGCGTGTCAGCGTTATCGGGTCTC
>WQZT01000028.1 GCA_009780595.1 Treponema sp.
AGCGGAGGACAGAATCCTGCAATTCCGAGTCGTCAAACGGCAATCCGGGTGTACGCGGCTTTATCGTTATCGGGAAAAATTCTTCGGTAGCCACCGAACGTTGCGACATATCAATCTCAAACCTGACGTCGAGATCACGCACACGGTCGGTGCTAAACGTGCTCTGGAGCGAGGCGAGAATCTTCGCACGCACCTGAGCTTCATACCGCTGAATTATTCTGCGCTGGCGTTCGATAAGGGACAACCTATCCCACTCCGCCATTCCCTCGAAGTCGTTCAGTACATTTCCACGGTGATCGGTGATGACGATATTCTCGTCCAGCAAACCTTCGATGGCAAAACGGAGCAAACGCTGAATACCTTTAATTTTATCGCGGTTCTCGGCAATGTCGCTTCCCGGCCGCGGCGTAATGCTGACACTTGCCGTTACCGGCTTTTGCTCGGATGTAAAAAGACGATCTTGCGGAATAACAATCATAACATTCGCGTTATCAACATCATCAATTGCTTTGATATGTTGCGTAAGCATATCGGTAATAGCCCGCTGAAGGTTCACGTTTCTTTCAAAGTCGGTGAGTGTCCAGCGGTCGCGGTCGAAGAGCGCCCACGGATCAATACCACTTGGAATGAGATCCTCGCGGGTGAGAATGCCCAACATTCGGCGGGCAGTTGCCTTGTCCTGAACCTGTATTATTCCGGTGGGACTGACCGTCGCGCTGACACCTTCCTTATCCAGGCGCAGCAGTATGCGGTCGCGCGCGTCATCATCCCGAATGGGCGCGTTGATAAGCGGCACCAGTGTCGGCGATGATGACACCGACACGAGAGCTCCCATCCCGACGATAACCACCGCGACAATTCCTACGAGAATGCCGCGCTGAAGCATCGAGCCTTTGCGCCACAGCGCCGCCGCCTGAGCAGCTAATTTTTTAAGCGTTTCCATATTCCCTCCCAATCCAATCAAACCCCAATCAAATCAAACGATTATACACAGTGCGTTGTTCAGAAATAAACGCCTAAACAACGCGCCTGTTTACCGTGTATTTATCAAGTCCCTCCAGCTCTGCACCATGCGGTTAATGAGATTGCGCGAAATATCCAGCGACATCCGCGCCTGAGCCTGAGCGATGGTAATATCGTGAACATTTACCGAATCAGGATCAATAAGCGCCGCCTGATGCAGCGCAGATGAGGTCTGCTGATCGGCGCTGACTTTATCCAGCGCTTGCAACATCGCCTGCTCAAACGTTCCGCTCCCTGCTGTTACAGCGCCCGCTCCGATCTTCTGCCCCATTTCGGCAATCCTCGCGCCCTGCCCCATAAAGCTCTCACGCTGGAACGCAATGTGAGACGGGTGCGTAAGGTTAAGATCAAAACTCGGCGCTTTAAGACCAGTTAACTGCGGACGATACAAAGCATTTACATTCATACAATTCCTCCCAATATCGTGGAGAGCTGGTTTTTATTTCCCCTCTTCCCCATTCCCTTTTCTTTACCTATTCCCTATATCCAGCGCGCGCTGGAACATTGACTTTGCCCCTTCAATTACTGCGGCGTTGGCTTCGTACGATCTCGTTGCCGAAAGCATATCAACCATTTCGCTTACAACGTCAACGTTGGGCATTTCGACGTAGCCCTCGCGAGGGCCGCTTTTAATCGCGTCCTCATGAGTCGGATCGTAGACAAGTTTATTCTCGCGCCGATAGTCCTTGACAATCTCAACCACTCGCACGCCCTGCCCTAACCCGTTATCAAGCCCCTCGGGCAAAAACGGCGAACGCCAAAACGGGGCATCGACGCGCGGGCGCATTATCACCTCGCTGCGTCTGAACGGTCCGCCTTCGTTGGTGCGAGTTGTCGAAGCGTTGGCAAGGTTGTCGGCGATAACATCGGCGCGAAGTCTCTGCGACGACATTCCCGAAGCTGCAATATTAATCGAAGTAAAAAGCCCCATCAAAAATCTCCTTCCGGTTTATCCTCAGACTAAACCTTAACCTCTTAATATCATACTTACTTGACTGAACTCAAAGTTCGCCATCTGCGTAGCCAGCGTATACCGAAGCTGGTTTTTCAACAGGAGGTTCACTTCCTCTTCAGCGTCAACGTTACTGCCGTTGTTCTGCGTCTGTGTTGCAAAATCCAGCACACGCCGCGGGAGCACATCCTGATGATCCATCGGCTGCCAGTTGGAAACGTGATTCGGATGAGTCTGCGTCAGCAGCAGCGCAGGGCGATTCGCCTGTGAATTGAGCGAGCGCCCAAGCTGGCTTTCAAAAGTCACTTCGGTACGTCTGAAATTGGGAACATCCGCATTGGCAAGATTGTCCGCGTACACCGCGTGGCGCAACGTTGACGCGCTCATCGAACGGTGCAGCAGATCAATCGTTTTACTAAAGTTATTATCTACAATCACTTTTTCTACCCTCTTTCCCTATCTTGATCTTCGGCAATTCCAAAGACTCCCTTAATGCTCTTACTACTACAGAATGTACCTGCCCAAATCCTGATCCTTCACCAGCGTGCTAAGTTTTTCATCAACGTAGTCCACGGTGATGGGAACTTTGGCAGGCCCAATGTCCGGCGCTTCAAACGAAAGCTCTTCCAAAAGCGCTTCCATTATCGTGTGAAGGCGGCGCGCGCCGATATTCTCCAGCCGCGAATTAACTTCCGCCGCAAGCGCTGCGAGGCGGTCAATCGCCTCCGGTTTAAAGTCGATCTCGATGCCTTCGGTGCTCATCAGTTCCACGTACTGCTTGGTGAGCGCGTTCTTCGGCTCGGTGAGTATCCGCAGGAAATCTTTCTTGTCCAGCGAGTCAAGCTCCACGCGCAGGGGGAAACGCCCCTGAAGTTCCGGGATGAGATCGGAAGGCTTGGCGAGGTTAAACGCGCCCGCCGCGATAAAAAGAATGTGATCGGTGTTGACCGGTCCCCACTTCGTATTGACAGTTGCGCCTTCGACGATGGGCAGAATATCCCGCTGAACACCTTCGCGCGAAACATCAGGCCCGCCGCCGCGATCGCCTTTTACCGCGATCTTGTCGATCTCGTCGATAAAGACAATGCCGGTTTCTTCCACCCGTTGGCGGGCTTCATCGCTCACACGGTCGCGGTCGATAAGCTTCTCCGATTCCTCGGCGATGATAATTTCCCGCGCCCGCTTTACCGAAACTTTCTTTTTCTTTTTCCCACCGCCAAACAAACCCGCAAGCCCTGAAATATTTGCTTCAAAATCTTCCATACTTCCGCCCATCATTTCAAACGCCGGAATCTGCGGGTTCTGGCTCACCGAAACTTCAACCATTCTTTCTTCCAGTTTCCCCTCCCTCAGCATCGCGCGGAATTTCTCCCGTGTTGCATTCTGCGTATCATCAGCTTTGCTGTTGGCACTTTTTCTGCCGCCCCGTTTGTTTTCTGCAGTTTCATCATCGTCGCTATCGCCTTCTAATTGCAGGCTATCATCATTCGCCGTTTTCATCCCCGAAGGAAGTCCGATCTGGATAGCTGTTCCCATAAGCGTAGAGCCTGAGTTTCCATTTGTCGGAAACGAAAACGTTCCCATTGGCCGCACAACCGGGAGTGAAGAATCATCTTGCCCCCGATTCTTATCCTTCTGCCGCTTTTTTTTACCCGTTCCCGGCAGCAGCAGATCCAGCAGCACTTCCTCCGCGAGCTTCTCCGCTTCCAGCGTGATCGCCTCCTGCATCTCCTGCTTGACCATTTGCACTCCGGCGGCAGTGAGGTCGCGAATCATCGATTCAACATCGCGCCCCACATAACCGACTTCGGTGTACTTGGTCGCCTCGACTTTGACAAACGGCGAACCGGCGAGCTTGGCAAGCCGCCGCGCGATTTCGGTTTTGCCGACTCCGGTGGGACCTATCATCAAAATGTTTTTCGGGGTAATATCGTCGCGCAACTCCGCACTGATTTTCAGGCGGCGCATACGGTTACGCAAAGCAACGGCAACTGCGCGTTTGGCTTTTTTCTGCCCGACAATATACTTATCAAGCTCCGCGACAATTTCGCGGGGCGTAAGGCGGTCAAGATTTTTTGTCTCTTTATCTTTTCGTGCCTCTTTTATTTCTTTTGTCTCTCTTGCCTCTTTGGTTTCTTTCATCAGTTCGCTCCTTCAAGTTCTTCGATAACTATCTGATCGTTGGTATAAATGCAAATATCCGCCGCGATTTTCAAGCTACGCTCGGCAATTTCCCGTGCGGAAAAATCCGAGCCGTTCAAATACGCCAGTGCCGCCGCGTACGCGTAATTCCCGCCTGAGCCGATGGCAAGCGCGTCTTCCGCCGGCTCGATAACATCGCCAGTCCCCGAAATAAGCAACGTCTTGCTGATGTCCGCCACCAGCAACAGCGCTTCAAGGCGGCGCAGGGCGCGGTCGGTGCGCCAATCTTTCGCCAATTCCACAGCAGCCCTCGTCAGGTCGCCTGAGTATTCTTTAAGCTTAGCCTCAAATCGGTCGAACAGTGTAAACGCATCAGCAGTCGCCCCGGCAAACCCGCACAACACTTTGTTGTCCGCCAGCCGCCTGACTTTGCGGGCGTTGTTCTTCATCACCGTTTGCCCCATGCTCACCTGCCCGTCTCCCGCCATCGCAACCTTTCCGTTGCGGCGTACTGATAAAATCGTAGTTGAACGAAACTTATTATCTTCCATATAATGCTCCCTTACTTGTTCCCTTGTTTGCTCTGCCCACCGTGCGGGTGCGCCTTACTGTAAACTTTTCTCAGCCGCTCCATATTAACGTGCGTGTAACGCTGTGTCGTGCTGATACTCGCGTGCCCCAAAAGCTCCTGCACCACCCGCACATCGCAACCTGAGTTTACCAGGTGCGTGGCAAAGCTGTGCCGTAGCGCGTGCGGGTTGATATTTTTCCCAAGCCCCGAACGCTCGGCGTACTTTGAAATAATCCAGCGCACGCCGGGAACGGAAATCGGCGCACCTTTCAGGCTGATAAAAAACCTGTCGGTTGGCCGCTCCGCTTTGATCCGCAGCGTGCGCTCCGGCACATACGCGCGGAGAGCTTCGCACGCCTCGTCAGAAAAAAACACCTGCCGCTCTTTGTCGCCTTTGCCGATAATCCGCGCGCCCAGAAAATCCGTCTGCATATTTTTTAGCGACAGCGACGCGAGTTCGGAAATACGAAGTCCGGCGGAATACATCGACAAAATCAGCGCCTTGTCCCGCGCCGGCCACAGTATGTCCGCTTTGTCAGGCAGTCGCGAGAACTGCGCCATTTCGCCTTCCCACAGAAACACCGGCAGCGGCTTGGGCGTTTTCAGATTCCGCAATGATGACGACGGATCATCGGCGCGGTAGCCGAAACGCAGCATCCAGCGGTAAAAACCGCGCACACACGACAGGGCGCGGTTCACGCTTACCGATGCCGCGCCCTCGGCGGAAAGGTCGGCGATAAAACTCCTCACCTGCGAAGGAGACGCTTCCTCCGGCGCAAAGCCGTGGTTGTCGCAGTAGGCGGAAAACGCCGCAAGATCGCCCCGGTACGCACACGCCGTGCGCGGGGAAACTCCCTGCACAGACGAGAGGTAGGCAAGGTAGTCTTCAGCTTTCTTATTCATCGCCGTCATCCTTACCTTCCCCCGCTATCACCGGAACTTCTTCGCTTTCGCTCGGCGGCACATAACCGCAATCGGGGTTGATACACGCTGTACGCTCGCCCCGTTTCCTGTCGTTTTTCTCCGCCAGAAACCAATTGCACTTGGGGCAATATTCGCCTGACGGTTTGAAGTGGCTGATAAAATCGCACTCGGGGTATTTTGTACAGCCGAAAAATTCCTTGCCCCGCCCCCGCGTTTTCCTGGAGATAATATCGCCTGAACATTTTGGGCATCTTGCCAGCGGAATAGATCGCGCATTCCGGCAATCGGGAAATCCCGAACACGCCAGGAAAAATCCAAAGCGCCCCAGCTTTTTCATCATAGCCTTGCCGCATTTTTCGCACACATAATCGGTAACTTCATCGAGCGTCCCTTTGAACGATTCAAGCGTTTTACCAACTTCTTCTACGCGGTCTTTGAAGGGTGTCCAAAACTCGCGGATCATATCCGGCCAGTGAACCGCCGCTTCTTCCACTTCGTCAAGTTTCGTTTCCATTGAGGCGGTAAATCCCGCGTCAACAACGTGCGGGAAATTTTCAACCAACAGATCGTTTATCATCCGCCCTAAAAGAGTCGGCACAAGCTGCTTGCTGGAGCGGCTTACATAGTAGCGATCCAAAAGCACGGAGATAATGGGAACGTAGGTCGAAGGGCGGCCGATGCCTTTTTCTTCCAGCGTCTTTACAATCGACGCATCGGTGTAGCGCGGCGGGCCTTGCGTAAAATGCTGCTCCGGCCGGAACTGGTCGATGGCAACCGCGTCGCCTTTCTTCAGCGGCGGGAACGCTGTTCCCCTGTCGTCTTTTGATGTCAGCAACTTCATCACATGGTAAAAACCTTTCTCGACAATTTTCGTGCCGGAAATGCGGAAGATGCCGCTCTGCTGTCCGCCGCGTGCGGTGATGTCCGCGCTCAGCGTTCTCGTCTTTGCGCTGTTCATCTGGCTGCATACAAAACGCTCCCAGATGATCGTGTAAATTTTCAACTGATCTTTTGTCAGGTGATCGCTTATCTCATCCGGCGTATAACCGACAAAGGTCGGGCGAATGGCTTCGTGCGCGTCTTGCGCTTTTTTCCCCACCGAATATTCCTGCGCCTTTTCAGGCAAATCACCGGGGAAGTTTTTCCCGATCCACTCCCGCACTTCATCGAGCGCAATTTGAGAAATACGCACCGAGTCCGTTCGCATGTAGGTGATAAGCCCCACGCGCGAACTACCCAGGTTAACCCCTTCGTAAAGCTGCTGGGCAATCTGCATCGTTTTGCGGCTGGTAAACCCCAAGCGGTTCGCCGCCGTCTGCTGAAGTTGCGATGTGGTAAACGGCGCTTTGGGACGTACGGTTTTTTCGGTTTCCCTAATTTCCGTAACAACACATTCCCCGTTTTTTACGATGTCGATTATCGCCTGAACATCCGCCTCGCTTTTCATATCGGGCTTTGCGCCGTCCCACAAAACGAGCTGCGCGGTGTACGAAGATTTACCCGACTTAAAGTCCGCCTCCAGCGTCCAGTATTCATCGGGGATAAACGCCTCGACTTCCTTTTCGCGTTCGCAGATCAGACGCAGCGCAACCGACTGAACCCGCCCGGCGGAAAGCCCGTTCTTCACCTTCTTCCACAACAGCGGCGAAAGATTGTACCCGACAAGCCTGTCCAACACGCGGCGGGCTTTCTGCGCGTTTACCTTCGCCTCGTCAATCGGCGCCGGATGTTCTACCGCGCCGCGAATTGCTCCGGGCGTGATCTCGTTAAACGCAATGCGCTGAATGGGAACTTTGTCCGTTTTCGCCGAAATCGCGTTTTTTAGATGCCAGGCAATCGCCTCACCTTCGCGGTCATTATCACTTGCCAGCAGCACCGTGTCCGCCTTCTTCGCGTCCATCTGCAATTCTTTGAGCAGCTTTGCCCGCCCGCGCACGGTAATGTACTCAGGCTCGAAATTACTCTCCACGTCAATGGCAAGGCGAGACTTCGGCAAATCGATCAAATGCCCCATCGAAGCTTTTACGGTGTAGGCAGGCCCTAAATACTTTTCGATAGTTTTTGCCTTCGCCGGAGATTCTACAATAACGAGTATCTTTTTCTCTTCAGCTTTTTTCGGGGCTTTGGGTTTTCGCGAAGGTACCTTCGGCGAAGTTGCCTTCGATGAAGCTGGCTTTTTTGAAGCTGCCTTTGTCGTAGCTTTCTTCGTTGCGCTTTCCTTCGTTGCAACTTCTTTCACTGAAACTTGTTTCACGTCTTCTACCGTCATATTGTTAATTCCTCACAATGTAATTTCAAGATAATCAGCGAGGGATTCTGCAAGCCCCGCGCCCGCCGCGCTGTTCCGCGTTTCCGCATGAAGCGTTGACGCGCCTTCCCGCTCAACATACGCGATGTTCCACTCGGTAAAAATATCTTTCACCGAGTCGATAACTTTCGCTCCTTCCTGCACAAGCTTCGCCGTGCCTTCGCCCTGCGGCGAAGTAATGCCAACCCGGTCAACCCAAACATCGCGCCCTTGTTCAAGCGCCAAACGGGCGGTGATGAGCGCACCGGATTTTTGCGGCGCTTCGACAATCACCGTTCCCCGCGCCAAGGCGGCAACAATCCGGTTGCGGGCGGGAAAGTTCCACTTGTCCGGCCTCGTCCCCGGCGCGTATTCGCTGAGGATCACGCCGCCGGTTTCCAGAATGCGCCGGGCAAGCGGGCGGTTGGAAACCGGGTAGATGTAATCCGCGCCGCAGCCAAGCACCGCCACTGTCCGCCCTCGCCCTTCGAGATTCCCCCGGTGCGCCATCGCATCAACCCCGAGCGCAAGACCTGAAACCACCGAAAAACCCGCTTCGCCCAACTCGCGCCCCAGCGTATACGCACGCCGTGCCGCAAACGATGACGGCTTGCGTGTGCCAACCACTGCCACCAGCGGCTTTTCCGGATCAGGCAATTCCCCGCGGTAAAATAAAATCGCCGGAGGATCGTATATCTCGCGCAGAAGTGGCGGATACGCACTGTCCCGCCACGACACACGGTGGATTCCGCACCGCTGCGCCGTACGAGCATCGCCTTCCGCCGCACTGCGAACGTCTGCCATATCCCACGCTCGCCCTCGTATAGCCCTTCCCAAAATATGCTCGATGTCCTTTTGGGAAAGCGCCGCAAAATCAGCTTCGCTATCAAACTTTTTTTCAAGCTCGATTTTTTCCCGCCGGTTAATTCCGGGAATACGGCAGATCATTAAATCAAGCAACGATGTTCTATTATCCATGTATCCGCCTCAATACCGCTTCCCGGTTATTCTGCGCGCTTGCACGCGTTCGCTCGTCTTGAGACGTTGCGATTATCCTGTCGAAAAGTTCCAGCGCAGACCGGAAATTGTCGGTCATATAAAACGCCCGCGCCAGCACAAACATCGCTTCTAAATCACCGCGCGAAACTTCAAGCACGCGCTGTAAATGCTCAATCGCATCTTCAGGGCGGTTAAGATCAAACACGTACAGCACGCCCAAACTGTAGCGCGGGCGCGTGTAACGGTCGTCAAGATCTATCGCCCGCAGAAACGCTTGCTCGGCAAGCTCGAAATGTTGAACGCGCTCGGGAGCTTCGCGCCCGGGGAAAATGTGAAACGACTTCGCCCTAATCGCCGCTGAAACTCCGGTGTGATGGTGAACAATCGCGTCTTCCGGCAAAAGATCGATAGCCCGCTGGAACGCTTGCAGCGCATCCTCGTGCAAACCGCGCTGTTGCAAGTGAAGTCCCAAAAGTTTCCAGTAATTTGCGCGCCGCGCCGCCGTCTGAACGTAGCGCTGAATGCGCCGTTCGTACGTTGCAATAGAACGCCGCAATTCTTCAACACTATCAGGCCGCGCCCACCTGCCGCCCCCATCAGAAACAATCTGCCGCGCAAGGTCAGTCCGCGCGCGGTTGCGGAGCTGGAGCGAATAGTAAAAACCACCGCCAATGAGGAGCAAAACTATTATTACGCTGATGACTGCCCCTTTTTTTACTTTCATACTTCACCGCTCCAGCTTTTTAGTGTGGGAAGATACTTCCTGTGGCTTTCCCTCAGCCGCCCCTGATCGATGTGGGTGTAAATCTGGGTGGTTGTAATTTCCGCGTGTCCCATCAATTCCTGCACGGAACGCAGATCCGCCCCGCCAGCTAAAAGCTCAGTCGCAAACGTATGCCGCAACGTGTGGAGCTTCGTTCCCAAGCCAGCTTGAATTGCCAAAGCGCAGTAATTCTTCCAGATTCCCTTGCGGGAAAGCCTTTTTCCTGCCCTATTGATAAATATCGCTTGACTGTTCCTTTTTTTCAATAGCGCAGGGCGGACTTCTTCGATGTAACGCTTGAGCCAGTGCGTTGCATCCGGCCCGAAAATCACCAGCCGCTCTTTACGTCCCTTGCCGCTGACTCTCGCCATGTTTTTTGAAAGGAACAGCGCCTGAATATTTAACGACACTGCCTCAGACACGCGCAACCCCGCCGAATAAATCAGTTCGTACAGCGCCCTGTTGCGGATGCCGAATAGCGTTGCGGTGTCAATGAGCGAAAGCAGACGGTCAACATCTTCCCTTGAGTGAACCTGGGGCAGCCTGTCCGCACGGCGAGGAATTTTCAGCAGCGACACAAAATCAGCGCCCGAATTTTCCGCGCCGCCGTCCTCCCGCAAAAAACGGAAAAACGAGCGCAACGCCGATATTGCCTTCGCCACCGAGCGCGAATCAATACCATCAACGGTGCGGCGGTGCGCCAGATACTGCGTTACATCCTCAAGCCTGACGGTGCTTGTTGTGATGGACGCCGCAACCGCCCAGTCCAGAAACCTGCTTATTTCAAAACAGTAGGTTTCTGCTGTAAGCGGCGCTCTGCGTTCCAGTGCAATGAGATGAGAATGGTAACGATCCAGCAGGGCTTTCTTGTCCACGGTTTCCTTTAGTTGGACTGTGCCTGTCCTGCACTGCTGGCTTCCGAGTTACCACCGTTGCCCGGAAAATTAATAAACTTGCGGTTGCGTATCCACGTTGGCTCTTCCAGCTCTTCTTCGGTCAACGACGCTGAATCATTTCGGCGCGGCAAGCACTTCAGCTTGTTCGCCTGCGTGTTGTTCATCATGCTTGTAAACTGATCGCCTGAAATCAGCTCACCTCGGGCGGGTTTTTCTCCTTCAGTCTCCCGCGCTTTCTCAGCGGGGTTAAACCCGCTGGCAATTACCGTAACCCGTATTTTATCGCCCAAGCTGGGGTCAATATACAAACCGGGAATAACAATGGCATCTGGTGACATATCCTTGGTAATCCTATTGATAATATCATCGTATTCCAGCAGCGGAAAATTTTCGTTACCTGCAACATACACAAGCGCCCGATTTGCCCCTTTAATCGAAGTATCCTCCAAAAGCGGGTTGTCAAGCACACCTGAAACTGCATCCTCCACGCGGGTGTCGCCTTCGCCGTAACCAATCGCCATGAGCGCATCGCCTTGATCGCGCATAACAGTCAGAGCATCGGCAAAGTCAATGTTGATAAGCCCGGTTTCAAGAATGCATTCGGAAATCCCCTGCACTGCTTGCCGCAGCACATCGTTGGAAGAGCGGAAAGCGTCGAGAGCGCTGGTTTTTGCACTGATATTACACAAAAGCTTTTGATTGGGAATAACAATCAGTGTGTCCGCCGTTACTCGAAGTTTCTTAACCGCCTCTTCTGCATAACTATGCCGAATACTTTTCTCAAAATTAAACGGCTTTGTTGCCACTACCACAGTGAGCGCCCCTTGGTCTTTGGCTATTTGAGCAATTATTGGAGCAGAACCAGTTCCCGTACCACCACCGA
>WQZT01000029.1 GCA_009780595.1 Treponema sp.
GGAGCCGGGAAATGTCGCGCTGTCCGAATCCGACCGCCGTTTCTTGCAGGATGTGGAAATGCTGGCGCTGGGCAAAACCGACAAAAGCCGCACGCTGAAAGATTTGGGAAAAAGTGAAACGGCGGAAGAGGCGCATCGGCTGCTCCTTGCGTGCGGGGCGTGGACAGTCTGGGAAAATCCACATCCGAGCCGTTTCGCCTTGACCCGCGATTCGGCAAAAATTGTCCCGTTGCCGCCGCCTGATGAAAAGCGCCTTGACTTGACCGGGCTTGCCGCGTACGCCATCGACAATGCGTGGAGCAGCGATCCCGACGACGCGGTCTCGCTGGAGAGCGGCGAAGGTTCAGACGGCGGGTATACGCTGTGGGTTCACGTTTCAGACCCGGCGGCTTCGGTTTTGCCAGGAAGTCCCGCCGACATCGAGGCGCGCGGACGGGGCGCAACGCTGTACCTTCCGGAGGGCGCGTCTCGCATGCTCAGCGAGGAAGCTCTGTCGCTCTTCGCCCTCGGTATTCGCGGCGGCATTTCGCCAGCCCTTTCTTTCAAAGTTACCTTAAACCCTGACTGTACGATAAAGGAAACCGAAATTGCCCCGTCGCTGATTCGCGTAACCCGCCTGACCTATCCCGAAGCTGACTCGCTCATCGAGACCGCGAGCACTGCCGCGAACGCCGACGCTGTAACATTAGCGGCGCTGGCGGTTATCGCCGAGCGCAACGTAGAGCGCAGGCTGGATACTGGGGCGGTGATGATCGAACTGCCTGAAACGCACGTCTCTGTCAGTCTGGGTGGCGCAGAAAACAAGGTCTGCGTTGAGCCGAGCCACTCGTACCGTTCGGCGGCGCTCGTGCGCGAGTGCATGGTTCTTGCCGGGGAAGGGGCGGCGCGCTGGGCGCTGCAACGGCGGCTGCCGTTCCCGTACATCAGCCAGGAATCAGGCGACCTGCCTGAAAAGCGGCTCGACGGGATTGCCGGGGCGTGGCAACTTCGCCGCTGTATGCGCCCCCGCAGTCTTTCCGCCAAGCCTGGCGTGCACTGGGGGCTGGGGCTTGACGAGTACACGCAGGTTACCAGCCCGCTCAGGCGTTACACCGATCTGCTCTGCCACCAGCAGATTCGGGCGTGGCTGAACCAGAACGAGGGGCGCGGCGGCGACGAACCGCTCAGCGCAGACGAAGTGCTGCTGAGAGTCAGCGCCGCCGAAGCCGCTGCCGCCGCAACAACCCGCGCCGAACGAGCTTCCCGCGCTCACTGGCTGGCGGTGTACCTTTCGCAAACACTCACCACACCGGAACGTGCGTGGGAGGCGCATGTTGCAGACCGCAAAGGCAACCGGGCAACGGTGATAATTCCCGCGCTCGGTGTCGAAACTCAGGTGAATGTTCGCGGCGGAGAAAAACCCAACGACACCGTCAGCGTGAAACTTGTATCGGTAAAAATCCCGGAAGGCGAGATCAGTTTTGCCCAGGTTTAATTTGACATCAGGTCTCGTGTCGCCTACCTTTGTACCACTGCTTTCTACTGATATTGCGCAATACCAATATATGCTGTAAACTGGTAGTGTAACTATTAATAGCATATATTGCTATTAATAGGAAACGAAGGCATGAACTTATTTAATAATAGCAAACACCCCCTTCGTATTATATCTATACTTTAGGAGGATTTTCATGCAAAGAAAAACAAGGTTCAACTGGAAACTTCTCGCGCTTAGCTTGGTGGTTGCGGTTATCGCCGCTTTTACGGCTTGCTCGTCTCCCACGGGAGGGGGAGAGGACTATAGTGGCGTCACTGTTGCCACCTATACAGTAAGATTTTGGCACGAAAAAGAGGAGTATCCAGAGTATGCAATGAGAAGCGTGCCTAATGACTCGAAAATTAGCGAACCTTCCCTCATACCAGGGGTAGATGACCATGTGTTTATCGGGTGGTATAAAGAAAATGGTTATCAATCTGAGTGGATTTTTGATATAGACACAGTCAAACGAAACACTGATCTATACGCCCTCTTTGTCCACAAAAACGACAAGGTTTCTGTTACGTTTGATATAAATAATCCTGACTATACAGAGAGTGCACCGGAAGCACAAACGATTGGTAAATATCAGATGGCAACAAAGCCAAACCCAGAACCGCAGCATGTCGATTATGAATTTAATGGATGGTTTAAGAAAGGTGCCACTATACCGTGGGACTTTTCCAACAGAGTGACAGAGGATATTACCCTCGAGGCAAAATGGAAAAGGCACATTACACATACCGTAAAATTTTGGGACGATGCTACTGAGTATGAAGCTCTCCGCATAGAAAAAGCGAGAGAAGGTTTTCCAATCTCCGCGCCCTCCGAACCAAAAAAAGGTGGAGAGATTTTTGTTGGGTGGTATAAAGAATCCGGTTTTAACACTGAATGGATTTTTGCGACAGAAAAAGTCACAGGGGAGACAAACCTGTTTGCCCACTTTAGCCAAGTGAACGACAAGGTTACCGTTCAATTTGAGTTAAACGATGGAGGCGACACTGAGAACCCAGCGATATATTCGTTCGACGATGCGCTGCTTAACCAATCAATTACTAGATATACGATAGCAGAGAAGCCTACACCGAACCCGACGAGGGACAAATATGGCTTTCGTGGTTGGTTTGTAAAGAATGGCTCGGTTCCGCAGAATAATGATACGGAGTGGAACTTTTCCGACAGAGTACGGAATAATCTTACACTGTATGCCAAATGGATAGAGCCGCACACGGTGAATTTTGATGCTAATGGCGGAACTTTTGAAGACCCGGATTCGATGGGTAAGCCGCAACGTGTCAAACACGGTGAGAATGCCAAAAGCCCGGGCAATATTGATCGCGAAAAGCATAGCTTTGACGGCTGGTGGACAAGGAACGGTAACAATTGGGTGAAGAAATGGGATTTTGGTAATGATTTCGTTTTGGGCGATATGACGCTCACCGCAAAATGGGTGCAGGAACATGAAGTCAGATTTAACCCGAATGGTGGAGATTTCAAAACCGGTGACTCACCTGCAGCAGAGAGAACGCAAACGGTAAAGAATGGCAGTATGGTTACAGAACCTGAGCTAGCGCCTAACGAGTTTGGTCTTGTTGGATGGTATACGAACAATGGGACTGTTTCCGGCGGTTGGGGCAGTAGGTGGGAATTTGATAAACATACTGTTACTAAAGATATGACACTCACCGCGAGGTGGTTGCCAATCCACACGGTAATATTTCTCGACGACGATAAGGATGGTAACGATTCAGTTACAAAGAGAATCCTGAGCAATACCAAGATTGTCGAACCGACAAACTTCCTAAAAGGCGACAAGAAACCAGTTGGTTGGTACTGGGATTCAGCGCATCGAAACAAGTATGATTTTAACAAACCGGTTCTGTCCAATCTAATTTTACATGCCAAATGGCCATCACAGTATGAAGTAACGTTCATAACGGGCAAGAGTGGCGCAGACGCAATCAAAACGGTGAAGGTATGGGAAGGTGAATCCGTAAACAAGGATAATAAGGGTAATGTACCCGAACCTGGC
The DNA here is from genome assembly GCA_009780595.1 of Treponema sp. GTDB lineage: Bacteria > Spirochaetota > Spirochaetia > Treponematales > Breznakiellaceae > WRKT01. The sequence continues at coordinate 3,549 of WQZT01000029.1, forward strand.
GCACAGAACAAATTCCTTTATTGGGTTGACGAAGCAAATCCTGCTATGAAATGGGACCTCGACATGACACCAGTTATGAAAGATACACGCTTACGCCCTAAGTGGGGGCAGTTTCAAGTAGGCGACAAAGGACCTGGCGATGGGTATATTTTTCATGCCCCTGAAGGAGGCTTTACGCTGTACTTGGATGCCAATGATACTGTAGGGGTACAAGCCTACTACCTTGAACTCGCTCCTCATAATGTGCCGACGGGGAGATTGAAATGGTATGTTGATGGGAACGTTACAGGTGCTAATGTTGCTGCAGTTAGTAATGCTACTTCCCAGAATACGGTTGGTTACGGCAGGAAAAATACCAGTATAATTTTGAACTCGGTAACAGACAGAGCAAAAGCGGAAGCTGCTAACCAAGCTTCCAAATATGACGATTCTGGTACATGGTTCTTGCCCAATGTTGGTGAGTTTAAGCTGTTAGCTGCTGCTGTACATAACTACTTTGATCTCGATCATTCAGCATCTGACGATTACTGGCTTTCAAACCAGACATCGGCTACAAGTAATAGCGGTATACTCGGAGCTTTTAATAGTAACAGCACAGCAAATATTAAGATGTACGTGGAAAAGAACAAGCCTAACTTTGTCCGCCCAATAAGAGCGTGGTAATTGCCCCGCTGTGCGAACGTCAGGCTTCAGGTTTACGCCTGAAGCCTAAAATGGGGCTGTCCAGGCTTATAGGACAGCCCCATGCTTGCATCCTGGTAAATACCCTGGAGTTTTACTCCGCCAAAACTTCCCAGCAAACTGGGTATTGCCGTTACTAAACACCTGTGAGATAATTAAGACTATGAGAAATAGTATAGCAAAGTTATTGTACGCGACAGTAGTGTTTCCGGCAATCGTTTTTTCCTCTTGTGCGAGCGCAGGCGGTGCGCGTCAGAACACGGCGGCATTCGCCGACATCCAAAGGCAGGAGTGGCACTTGTCGGAAATTCGTAGCAATACGGAATCGGTGCGGCTGAACCGCCCTGCGCTTGAAGCCGCCGGTTTTAGCGGGGTGTTTACAATCACCTTCGAGGATGGCAGGGTAAGCGGCGCGGGTGCGCCCAACCGTTTCTTCGGCCCCTACACAGGCGGCAAAGCTTCCGGCGCAGGTGGCGACCTCAGCATTGGGCTTTTGGGGCACACGTTGATGGCGGCGATTTTTGAACCTGAAGAGTTACAAGAAAACGAATATTTTCATTACCTTTCCAGTGTTACCAGCTGGGAACTCCGCGAGGGAATGCTGGAGCTTGCTACGTCAAGCAATGACGGCAGCAAAACCGTTTTAGTTTTCACGCTGGAGTAGGGAAACCGCACGCTTCCGCTAGTTGCCCAAGATTCGTCCGGCAGTGGCGGAGACAAACGCGAACACGAACGTTCCCATCGAGCTGCCTACGTTGGTGAGGAAGAAAACTAAAAGCGCCCGCGTCATCCGGTTGCGGTACAACCCTTTCAGGCTTCCAACGTCGTCAATAATAGCTTGGGCATCCTGCACGCGGGGCTTTCGCAACGTCGCCTGAATGATGCCGGAAAAAATCCCCACGCCGATAAAGGGAATCATCGTTGTGATGGGCGCTCCCACAAAGGCAACGAGTATCGCCAGCGGGTGCGCCAGCGCGAGAATTGCGCCGAGCGCCGCAAGCGATCCGTTCCAAAAAAGGTACTGCAGCAGCAGGAAACGCCCCATATCTGCGCCGCCGCGTAAAAAGCCCGCCACGATAAGGGCGGCTATCACCAGCGGAATCAGGAACGGCAGCGCTTTTGAAATCATCCGCCGCGAGGGAATACGATCAAGTTCCTGCAGGGCTTCACGGGCGTGATCAGCACCTGAACGTTCGGCGGCGATTTTTTCAAGGTGCGCTTGTATCCCCTGCATATGCCCCGCGCCAACCACGGCAATAACCCGAAGTGGCGATTGCGCCGCAGCGTTGCCCGCCGCTAGTTGACAAGCCGCCTGCTTGCACGCACTGTCCCACATCTTCGCCGCCAGGTACTGATCCCGCTCGTCAATGAGCGTTTGCTTGATTTCCGGCAGATAGCGGGAAAGCTCGCTCATCATCCCGTCAAGCTCGTTGCGCTTCTTCAAGCCCTCGATTTCTTCGGCGCTCAATTTCTCGGTCGTAAACGCGCTGGCAAGCAAAGACGCCAGAAGTTTGCACTTATTCCACAGCCCGCAACTCGCCCACGCGCGGCGTAACGTAATCTGCACTTCCCGGTCGCACAGGGCATACGGAATGCCCAGCTCCTGCGCCGCATCCAGCGCAGTTTTCATTTCCTCGCCGGGCGTAACACCCAGCTCCGCCCCGATGCGCCGCTGGAAACCGGAAAGCACCAGGTTCGCCATCAGCAAAAACCCCTTGCCTTCCTTGAAAACACTGACCATATTCAGCTTTTCCCAGTTGTCCTTGCGGGTAATCGCGGCGTAGCGGCCTTCGTCAAGCTCCACGCACACAAGTCCGGGCGTTTCCTTCTGAATTATCTCGCGCACCTCGCTGATACTTTCCCGCGAAACGTGCGCGGTTCCGATGAGCGTGAATTCCAGCAACGCGCCGGACTGTGGATTTGTAAGGGGGATAACTAACCTGGTATCGCTCATGTTTTCGTTTTCTCTTCCTATTATAAGTTTATACGTTATTATACGTTATAAAGGCAGCAGGTTCCGCTCTTCCAGTATCCAACGATTCAGCCGCCATTCGGGGATGGACATCCTGTTAGATTCGTTGACCATTAGAAAATGCCTGTTTGCCGAAGCCGTGTTGCCTCGGGCATCAAAATACAACGCCATATAAAACGTCATACGGGCGCGGAGCGTCTCATCCTGCTCGCGCCCCAGCCGCGCCAACATATTCGTCTCCCCGGCAAAAACGTTTGCGCCAAGGTCGAAATACAGGCGGAGCATGTGCCACTCAAGCGAATCCTGCTGAGTTCTGGCGATTGCCTGCCGCAAAAAGTTGCGCGCGCCCTGCGCGTCGCCCGCGCGAATCCAGCAAATTCCCGCCAACAGCGCGTAGTGCGTTTCAGGCGGCGCTTGCTGGGACGCTGTCACGAACGCGTCGCGCGCCTGTGCCCAGCGCTGGTTTCTCATCAGGTGCAGCCCCAGCCCTTCAAACGCGTAGTGGTAATCGGGGCGCAGCCGCGCAAGAATGGCGTAGTGCGCCTGAGCGCCGTCAAGATCGCCGAGCATTTCCTTTAAGCCCGATGTAAAAACATACGCGAAAAACTCGTCGGGGTTGATTTCAATGGCGCGGTTAAACTCCTGCAATGCCAGCGGCCGCTGCCCCATATCCATCAGCACCGACGCCCGGTCAACAGAAACCCAGTAATTCGCCGGACTCAGCCGCTTGGCGACATCCAAATCGGCAAGCGCCTCCCCCAAGCGTCCTCTGAGCCGGAAGAACCGCGCCCGCTCGCTGAGCGCTTCCACCATGGTAGGGTGAAGTTCGACAACTCGGTTGAAAAAATTTTCCGCGTACTCCCATTCCTGATTGATCCGCAAAAGCCGCGCCATTCCCAAAAGCGCATCGGCGTTTTCAGGCTCCCGGTCTATAATGTAGCGGAAATGCTCTGATGCATCGCGCATGGCGCGGACACTCAGGTGCAGGTTGCCGAGCGCAAGCCGCGCTTCGGTATTATTCGGCGCAATCGCCAGAATCCGCTCCAGCGCATCACGTTGCTGCCTGTTCCGGCCCTCAACGCCCTCGATAGCCGCCAGCAGAAACAGCGCCTCGATATTTTTCGGCTCGGCGCGGTTGACAGCCTGCACAATATTTCGCGCTTCGGCAAGCTTGCCCATTGAGCTAAGCACAGACGCTTCAAGCAACTTGATGGAGGCGTTGTTTCTTTCGGATGCAGGGATTTTGTCAAAGAGGGCGAGCGCCTGCTCGAATTCTGATTGAGCGAGGAGATTGGAAATGGTAAATAGCACCGGCTCAGCCCCTTCCCCGCCCGCTGTCGCGCGAGTTTGAGACCATCCCGCGCCCCCTGTCCAAAAGAACAACAACAGCAACAACGCGAACGTCTTGCTGCGGGGTTTATACCGGATTTTCATCGATAGGACTTCTCCTTGCTATATAGTCGGCACAGTACACTCTATTATGTCGTTTTTTTTATGCTACGGCAAGGCGGGCGGACTTTGCTGCATTTGCTTAAGGGTCTGTTTAAAAATCTCGTCGGCATCGATCTTTTCGTCAACACCAGTCAGAGGAACCTGCCCTTCGCCCTTAACACTGCGGAAAAGCGGTCCGGTGCGCGAGCCGTACGCCCAGCTCTTTTCATTGTTGATGAGGTGATCCAGCACAGTTGTAACGGCAAGGCAAAAATAAATCAACGTTGCGTTATTTCTCTTTTTAGGCGCGATAAAGGCATTCATCCGCACAGAAACAGGATTGGGGACATCGAACACATATGGCGCCCACAGATTATCCACGCTCCCGCAACTCGCATGCGCTTCGGCTCCTCCGGCGCGGTTCGCATCTTCTATTCCCGCCGCCGCAATGCTGAAGTATTTTCGCAGTTTTTTAACTTCGCTATAGATTGGGCTGATGTCCCCTTTGCGGTACGGCGGCGGCAGCAGCGATTCAAACTTATAGTGCGGTAAAAAGTACAGCCGCTTCAGCCACTGCATCTCGGTAATAATCTTTTTGCAGTACATCGACAACCGCGCTTCGTAAGCACCTTCCAGTATACGAATGTATTCCGCGAGCCTGGGCAGGTATTCCTTCCCAAAGCCCGTTTCAATGTAATGCCGCCAATTACCGATGATGCCCCCTATCTCCACGTTCATATCTTCGATTCCGTTAGAAATATCGAGCGTCGCGCCAAAAGAAACATGGCGAACGGCGAAAAAAAGCTCCTCCAGTATGTGCATAAGGATAAGCACCTGCTGGAGAGGATCGCTGGGCGAAATATTAACCGCCCCTTTGTGCAGCTTAAACAGCCCCGAAAAGTACGGATAAAAATCGGGAAACGAATCCGCTTTGTACCACCCGGATTGGGGGAAAAGCTTATCCAGCATCAAAAGCCCCCGATCCAGCGCTTTCCGGCTCGCCTCTTCCGCCGCTTTGCGGGCTTTTTCTTTTTCGGAAGCCTCCTCTTTCGCCTCTTCCGACTTCGCCTGAGCATCGCCTGTTTGCCCGTTGTTTTCCACCCCAAGCGCTTGCTCTTCGTCTTTCGCGTCGTTGGGATCACCCAGCCAGACAATGTTGCCGGGATTTATTCGATCGGTTTCTTTAACGTTCAGAAACGCCATAATCCGGTTCTTCCGCTCGTTGAAAAAATCATCGTACGACACATAGTTTGGCGAAACGGACTTCATCAAAAGCGGGTACAACAGGTAGTGGATATTTTGCCGTATGCCGAACAAAGCGGACAGGGAAGTGCGGATGAGTTCCTGCTTGCTTTCGGCATCTTCAGGATTTTCCAGGTATAGCACCTTGTAGAGGATTTTGTACGCGCCCCGGATATGAATGTCAAAATCAAGAAGCTCCAGAATATACAGCGGGCAGTAAATCAGCCTGAGAATCTCGGCAAAGTCGCTTACCGTTGCAGTTTTATTCTGCGTTTGAATCTTCCCCAATTCGGCAGAGATTTTCTCAATATCCCAATGCCGTATCACATCGAGAATAGAATACACCAGCGCCGCGCCAGTTTTCATCCGTTCGTTCCGCTGCGTGTTGTTTCGGGGAAACAAATTGCGGATAGAAAGCACCACATCCTCGATTTTTTTATAGTATTCAGACATACGGTGGCTGACAAAAAACGGGCTAATGTTATCGGGGATTGGCTTGAAGATGGAAATAATAGAATAAAACACTTGTCCGGGATCCTTAATGTCAAACTCGCTCAACCCCGCAAACCTGTCCATTCTTATACGGTCAAAGTACGAAACTCGAAATGGTACCGAAGGATCATCCACCGAAACAGCGTTTCTTTTACGGCGGTGCTTTTCTTTCGCGCCCTTTTTGCTTTCCGCACCGTCCTGCGACCTGCTCCGTTTTCTGGAAGGCGCGCTGTTTGAGCGCTCGGCGGCGGGTGCGCCAAGGCTTCCGCTAAGGCTTCCGCCAGAGCTTCCGCCAGGGCTACTGCCCGAAGTGCCGCGCTTAATGGGCTTGAAACCGGGCTCCGTGCTTACATCACGCTCATAGCCAACTTCCCCACCCAGTTTTCGGGCAAGCTCGTCGGCTTCTTTTCTATCGAAAACACCAAGCTTTTCCCGCACACGGCTTAACTCGCCGGGGGCATAAATTGCTTTATCGTTTTTAGGCATACTTACACTCGCAGATAGAGTTTTTCACTCATCCCCCAGACATCATTTACTGGCAACTTTTCACCTTCGGCGCTTACCAGCGTACCGTTAAAAACACCCATCGGACTCTCGTAATTCATCGAAGAAACAATGATATTCCGTGAAACCATACGCGGCTCCTTCGGCGTAAACACCAAATCTACCATTCCTTCCGTATCTTGAATATTCCACTCCGATTCCGCATTGCGCGTTATTTTCACCTCCGGCAGAGGCGTCAAGCGCCCGTCAATCCATAGGGCGTTTTCGTTGTTCCGGTGCGGATCGGCCGCCTGATTTTCCCCGAGCGAAAAGCCAAAGCGCCGATTTTGCTCGTCAAATCCCATTCCCGAACACCACGTGCAACACATCCGGTACGGGTAATACCCCTTAAAATCGCAGAACATCCCCGATGTCTTGGCGGGGTCAAACAGAATATGCTGCCCGCCAAAAACAACGCTCCCCCGCACCGCCGTCAGCGCCTTGTACGCGTACATATTTCGCCGCTGGGAAAACAGAAGGCTCACCGCGATTGGCGTTGTCGATGCGGCGGCAAGGTCGAAAACTGCATGAGCTGTCAACGCAGCGCGATGGCGCTTGCCCCGAATGTTCAAATCCAGCATTATCCGTTCCGCATCCAGCCACGAGTGCGTCCTAAAAAAGAACCCCAGAGAGCGGCTGTCCACCGATGAATTGTCAGGAAACCGCGGCAGTTGCCACAACCCGCCGGGAAGCATCTTGCTGAACTGAACACGTTCCTTCGTCTCTTTATTGTACATCAACACAAACGCTGTACGGTAATATTTCAGATTGCAAAGCCGCGCCTGCAAAAAGTAACGGTCATCCTGAATGATAAACGTTTCCCACTCTTTCAGGCGGAAACTCTTTATCGCGCGAGGCAACGGAAGCGGATACGGCCGATGGATGCTCAAAAGGTCAACTTCTTCAAACGCCTTTGTCCACGTTCCCTGAAGAGGCTTTCCGTTTTCCACAGGAGTGCGCCGACTTTCCTGTATTTCCCTAGTATACATTGGGGATATTATACCACAAATACGAAGATTTATCAACGTGAATGTTTTCGACGGCATTCACTGCAAGTTTTCCCCGTGCTTTCCATATTTTATTAACAAGTTATCCACAATTAAAATATGCCTCTTGCAGTATGTTCTTTGATACAGTAACACAAAATTACTCCGTAAAAGCAAAAAACGCCCTTGCTCTTCAGAAATCGAAGTGTTAATTCTTTATAATACAACAAATTATAAGAAATGCGACAAATATTCTTACCGATTGCACCGATCGAGGTATAAA